>NZ_KB899585.1:0-37169 GCF_000378365.1 Megamonas rupellensis DSM 19944
GTGAAGCTCCTGACAAATATTATTAATCAACTCCTTTAATCGTTCATCAACACCATTGTTCAACACTTTTCTACGATATTTAGGACAAAATACTACATGATATTTACAAGAATATACTATATTATTATTTGATTTATATTTCATAAAAGTATTATATAACTATTAAAAATATAATACAATAAAAAACAATGATATCGAATCATTGTTTTTTAGCGAGCTTATATCCCCATAAATAAATTTAGGGGCTTTACGCTCGCATTTGGTAAAATAAAATAATCCTCAGCATAAATACTAAGGATTATTTTTTATCTTTTTTATTTTCTTTTTCATTTTGTTGGCAAGTAATCATTGCATTATTTTCTTTAGCTTGTCTTGCCAATTCTGATAAAGTAACACTATCTAAATAACCATTTATTACTTTATTCAAACCTAACCAAAATGGCAATACACTACAATAATCAGCTCTATTACAATTACAATGATCTTTTTCAATACAAGCAATTGGAGCCATATCTCCTTCAGCTGCTCGCAAAATATCGCCAGCTGTGTATTGCATACTAGATTTTGCTAATAAATAACCTCCATTATTTCCTCGCACGCTTTTTACTAATTTTGCTTTTATCAATAAAGAAATTATCTGTTCCATATATTTCAAACTTATATTCTGTCTAGTTGCAATATCTTTTAACGGAATGGGATTACCTGTATTATTAACTGTTAAATCAATCATTGTTCTCAATGCATATCGACCTTTTGTTGACACTTTCATCAAAATCACCTCATAAATATTTTACTATTATTTTAGTAGGAAATCAATTTTAAAAACTGCTATATTCTCAATTTTTTTCTATTTTTTCTCAATTATACACCTATAAAATATCAGGTATTTAATTATATAAAAAATTAACAATGTAACAATATTACTTGACTTTAATATTATAGCTAAGTATAATGATATTTGTTTATATCAAATTCAAATCCAATGATACAGAGTAGTAAATTATTTAAGGATTTTTCAGAAAGTAGGCGGTTGATGCGAGCCTATAATCATGTAATTGAACTCGCTGTGGAGGAGTGCAAAAGCACCGCTAATCCCGTTAAGATTTTAAAGAGGATAACTTTTTGTTATCAATCAGGGTGGTACCGCGATAATTCGTCCCTGGCATTTTGCCAGGGGCTTTTTTAATGTCCAAAAATAGTATAGGAGTGTTAATTTTATGGAAAAATATTGTCCTCAATCCATTGAAAAAAAATGGCAGAAAATCTGGGACGAAACAAAAGCTTACCAGATTAATATGGACCCAAACAAACCAAAATATTATGTACTTGAAATGTTCCCTTACCCATCTGGTAATTTACATATGGGACATGTTCGCAATTACTCCATCGGTGATGTTATTGCTCGTTATAAAACTATGAATGGTTTCAATGTACTTCATCCAATGGGCTTTGACGCATTCGGTATGCCTGCTGAAAACGCAGCTATCAAACATGGCGTTAGTCCTTCTGACTGGACTGAAAATAATATGGCAAATATGACTCGTCAACAAAAAGAAATGGGTCTTTCTTATGACTGGGATAGAAAAGTTGCTACTTGCCATGAAGATTATTATAAATGGACTCAATGGCTCTTTGAATTATTCTATAAAAAAGGCTTAGCTTATAAGAAAAAAGCTTCTGCTAACTGGTGTGAAACTTGCCATACTGTACTTGCTAATGAACAAGTTATTGATGGTAAATGCTGGCGCTGTGATGATACAGTAGTGAAAAAAGACCTTGAACAATGGTTCTTAAAAATCACAGATTATGCTGATGTATTATTAAAAGACCTTGATAAACTTGAAGGCTGGCCAAACCGCGTAAAAATCATGCAGGATAACTGGATTGGTCGCAGTGAAGGTGCTGAATTTAGCTTTGATGTACCTGATTACAATGAAAAAATTTCTGTTTATACAACTCGCCCTGATACTGTATTTGGTGTATCTTATGTTGTACTTGCAGCAGAACATCCACTTGTAAAAAAATTCATCAAAGGCAAAGAAAACGAACAAGAAATCTTGAAATTCATTGAAGAAGTACACAATATGAATGAAATCGAACGTACTTCTAGTGAATCTGAGAAAAAAGGTATGTTCACAGGCGTTTATGCTATAAATCCATTCAATGGCGAAAAAGTTCCTGTATGGGTAACAAACTATGTTCTCTTTGAATATGGTACTGGTGCTGTTATGGGTGTTCCTACTCATGATGAACGTGACTTTATGTTCGCTAAAAAATACAATTTACCAATGAAAATTGTTATTCAAAATAAAGAACATAATTTAACACTTGAAACTATGGAAAATGCATACGTTGAAGATGGTGAACTTGTAGAGTCTGGTCAATTCACTGGCATGAATAATCGTAAAGCTATCACAGCTATGATTGATTGGCTCGAAGAAAATAACCTCGGCAAACGTCGTGTAAATTATCGTTTACGTGATTGGCTCATCTCCCGTCAACGTTATTGGGGTGCTCCAATTCCTATTATTTACTGCCCTCATTGCGGTGAAGTTCTCGTTCCTGAAGAACAATTACCTGTAAAATTACCTAAAGATGTAAAATTTGAAACTGGTGCAACTTCTCCACTTGCTCAAGCTGAAGATTTCGTAAATTGCACATGTCCAAAATGTGGTGCACCTGCAAAACGTGAAACAGATACTATGGATACATTCATCTGCTCTTCCTGGTACTATATGCGCTATGCTGACCCACACAATGATAAAGCTCCATTCAGCAAAGATGCTATCAATTATTGGCTCCCTGTTAACCAATATATCGGTGGTATTGAACATGCTATCTTGCATTTATTATATTCCCGTTTCTTCACAAAAGTATTAAAAGATGCAGGTCTTGTAGAATTTGATGAACCATTTACAAACCTTTTAACTCAAGGTATGGTTATCAAAGATGGTTCTAAAATGAGTAAATCTAAAGGAAATGTTGTATCTCCTGAAGAAATCATCAAAAAATATGGTGCAGATACTGCTCGTCTCTTTATTTTATTTGCTGCTCCACCAGAACGTGACCTTGAATGGAGTGACCAAGGCGTTGAAGGTGCTTGGCGTTTCATTCAGCGTGTATGGAGAATTATTCTTTCCTATGCTGATAAAGTTAAAGAAAATCCAACTTTTGATGTAAAAGCACTCACTAAAGAAGAAAAAGAATTATTCCGTATTTTAAATGTTACTATTGAAAAAGTAACTGAAGATATCGGTACTCGTGGTACTTTCAACACTGCAATTAGCTCCATCATGGAACTTGTAAATGCTTTCTATGTATTCAAAGATGGCAACTTAAATGCAGGTCTTGCTCGCGAAGTAGTTATTAACTTAATTAAACTTTTAGCACCATTTGCACCACATGTTACTGAAGAACTTTGGCAACAAATTGGTCAAACAGGTAGCGTACATCATACTACATGGCCAACATTCGACCCTAAAGCTACTATTGCTGATGAAGTTGAAGTTGTTGTTCAAGTAAATGGTAAATTACGTAGCAAAATAATGGTATCTTCCTCTGCTACTCGTGAAGCACAACAAGAAATCGCTCTTGCTGATGAAAAAATCAAAGGCTTAATCGAAGGTAAAACTATCGTTAAAGTAATCAGCGTTCCTAAAAAACTTGTAAATATCGTTGTAAAAGGCTAAGATTAGTCTATAAAAAATAAGCTATAGCAATTAAAATTTTACTTTGCTATAGCTTATTTTTATTTATGATTTTTCCATTTCCATTCTACGAAAGTTCCTGTATTTTTATCTATGGTAAATTCATATAAAATGCCATTTACTTGTGCTCTACCTTCATATTGTAAATAGTCATCATCATGTTCTAATTTCAATTTAATATCACCTGTAGTACAATTTGGAATTTGTGCTTTTACTAATTCAATAGCACCAGCTTCATCTACTGGTTTTCCAGATAATTTGGCATAATATTTTTTATCAATCTCATAATCCATTGCTAAAATTTCTCCGCCATACATATCTACATTATAATTATATTCTTTATTATCAGCATAAAATTCTATATCATAAATATCTTTACCATAATAATTTTCTATTTTAGTCTTTAATCGACTGATATCTTTAGCTTCCATATCTGCATTTTCTAAAACAATAATTTCAGCTTGTTCCTTTGATATTATTCCTGATTTCTCCACTTTTACATCATGCTGTTCAATTTGCTGTTCTGTTCTATTATCCATAGGAATAACATTTTTTACTCCTTTAAATTCTTTTTGGTCATCTATCTGCGATTGCATTATGCCATAGCCTCCAAAAAAACCCAATACCAAAATGATAATTATAATACCAACAATCCTCACAAAATCATACCCTTTCTTCATTCTCTATCCATACTATTTAAACTTTACTTTATTAATTTTTCCATATGTATATGCGGACAATATTCATCTAAATAAATATCTCCACTTGCTTTATATCCTAAACTTTCATAAAAAGCTCTCGCTCTACATTGTGCAGATAAACTTATTTTTTCACCTGATAAAGCTTTCACTTTTTCCTCTAATAAATTCATCAATTTAGTGCCTATATGACATTTACGATATTCTTTAAGCACTGCTAATCTGCCAATTATATATGAACTTTTCTCATTATCTTCTCGATATAATCTCGCATTTGCTATAGCTTTTTCTCCTTCCCAAATAATTAAATGATACGCAATATCATCTATATCATCAAATTCATTTTCAAATTTTTGTTCATTTACAAATACTTCTGTGCGTATATCTTTTGCCTCTTGGGGCAAATAATCAAAAAACTTGTACTTCAAATTCATCTTTACACCTTTACTTATCATACTTTTATTTATATTATATCATGAAAATTGCTCTCAATAACACTGATTATAGCACTATTCCCATATATTTAATAAAAAAAATAACAGTGTTACAAGAGTTTTATAAATAATTAAACTCTCATAAACACTGTTCAAACAAAAATTAAATATTAATATAAAATATTGCTACCTACTTGATAGATAATAACGGCTACTAAATATGCAATCAATAATTGGAAAAATATTGCAAAACAAGTCCATTTTGTAGAATTAGTTTCTTTTTTTATAGTTACAATACTAGCTATACATGGAGTATATAATAAACAAAATACCATCAAAACATAAGCATTTAATTCATGAAAACCAACTTGTGCTAATTGACCAACTAAAGTATTCATGCCTTCTGCTGAATTGATATTTAAAATACCATACAATACGCTCAAACTTGCTACAACAACTTCTTTTGCTGCAATACCAGATATCAAAGCCACTGCAATCTGCCATAAACCAAGTCCAGCAGGAACTAAAATAGGTGCTATCAATCGACCAATTTGAGCTCCAAAGCTATCACTGATATCTACCATACCGGAGAAATTAAAGTTTAAAATAAACCAAATAATTATTGAAGCTACGAAAATAGTTGTACCAGCTTTGGCTAAATATGATTTAACTTTTTCCCAAGCATATAAAAATATAGACATTACATTTGGTGATTTATATTCTGGAAGTTCTATCAACAATACTTTTTTATCGCTCTTATCGCTCACCTTATAAAAGATTTTAGCAATAATTATCGCCATAACTATGCCGATTACATACATAGAAAAAGCTACAAACATCGCATATTCTGGGAAAAACATTCCTGAAAATAAAATATATATTGGAAGTCTAGCACTACATGACATAAATGGCGTTACTAAAATAGTACGCAATCTATCCTTCGGGTCTTCTAAAGCTCTTGATGCCATAATTGCTGGCACTGAACAACCAAATCCCAATAATAAAGGAATAAATGCTCTACCAGATAAACCGATTTTGCCCATTACTGAATCCATGACATAGGCCACACGCGACATATATCCGCTATCTTCTAATACAGCTAAAGCTAAGAACAAAATAAATATATTCGGTAAAAATGCTAATATACCACCAATACCAGCTATAGCCCCATCAATTAACAATGACGATATAATTGGACTGACATCTATAGAATTCAATATTGCCATCAAATCATTGCTTACAATATCTATTCCTTCTACTAAATAATTTTTAAAAATATCACCTATAGTAAAAGTTAAAAAGAAAATAAATGCCATAATAGCCAAGAAAATCGGAATACCCCAAACATTATCAGTAAGCACAGCATCTATTCTATCTGTAGAACGTGCTTCTTTATCTTTATTTACTAATACTTCTTGTATTATTTCTTCGATAAAATCATATTTTTGCTTGATGATATCTTTTTCATAACTTCTATCCAATACATCAGGCAAATCTAAAGGATATTTTTCAATAATTTCTTTATCCTGTACTAATTCTTTGATTGCATGCCAACGCAAATTAGGTAATTGACCATATTTTTCAACGAGAGCTTCTTCGATAATATCTATCTTATCTTCAATCTCATCACTATAAACAACTACACAATCTTTATGATGATTATGTCTATGTTTACGATTTAAAATTTCTTCACCATGATGATGTTCTATTTTATCTTTAATTTTTTCACCCTGATGATGAGCAACTGCATGCATTAAGATTTCCAGACCACGTTTTTTTCTAGCACTGACAGGGACTACTGGTATCCCTAGCATTTCTGGCAATCTATGAAAATCGATATCCATGCCTCGCTCTTCAACAATATCCATCATATTTAAAGCTAGAACCATTGGCTTACCTAATTCAATAAGTTGCAATGCTAAATACAAATTTCGCTCTAAAGAAGAAGCATCTGCCACATCAACAACTATATCGACTTCATCATCTAATATATATTGACGTGATACTTGTTCTTCCATAGTATATGAAGTCAAACTATAAATACCTGGCAAATCCACTAATTTATAATTTTCATTGTGAAATTGCATTGCACCTTCTTTTTTTTCTACAGTTACACCGGGCCAATTGGCAACTTTTAAATGCGCACCAGTATAAGCATTAAATAAAGTAGTTTTCCCACAATTAGGATTACCAATAAAAGCTACATGAACATCTTTACTCATTTTCTATTTCCTCGATTTCTATAGCATCTGCTATTTCTTTACCTATGGCAAAACGAGTGCCACGTACCTTTATAATTACAGCACCTTGATTTTTTTTATTTAAAACCATAAGTTTTACTTGGTCTGTCATGCCGAGCATCTCTAAACGACGTTCAATATTTCCCTCTAAATTTACTTTTTTTACAAGATAAGTTCTTCCTTTTTGTGCTTGTGATACATTCAAAATTATCGCCTCCTAAATATACACATTTTTCATTTTATCACATCTAGGCAAATTTTATCTAAAAAATAAAAAACGACACCTTTAAATAGTGTCGCTTTTATAGATAAAATCATTATTTAATTAAAATTTATCCTTATCTTTTGGTGGTGTAATATCTATTATTTTACCACTTTTAGACTCTGTATATTCCGCATCTTGTTCATTTGTATATTGATTATATTGTTGATATTCATTTTGATTTGCACCATTTAAACGGTTTCCACATTCAGGGCAGAATTTTGGAGGATTATTTCTATCTGGTGCCATCCATCCACAATTAGGGCAACGGAAATTATTTTCATCATATCTACTGCTAGCATAAGCATTAGTTTCATTTTTTTTGCCAAAAAGTTTACGATAAATAGCCATAATTACCATTACTACGATACCGATAAGTACCACATTGGCAATTAAACCTAAAATATCACCCATAAATCCGCCAAGACCAAACATATTGCTGAGCATGCTACCTAAGAACATACCACCAGCAAATAAACCAATATTTCTTAAAGCACTACCCCAACGGCTACCAGATTGCTGATTGTTTGCTGTATTTGTAGTAGTGTTAGTTTTATTTGCAGTATTTGTACTTGCATTATTTGTTGTATTATTTGTAGTTGCATTGGACTTAGGTGCTTCTGTAGCATTTGTCTTTGGTGCATCAGTTTTTGGTGTTGTAGTTGTTGTTGATTTTGTAGAAGGTGTTAAAGATTTTGTTGTACTAGCTGGAGCTTTGAACCCGCCACCGCCAGATTTTGCTTTTGCCATGCCAATACCACTAAAAGCAAAAACACACACCATCACAATTGCTAATATTTTTTTGAAATTCATTATACACACTCTCTTTTTTAATAGTTATTTTTTATTTAATTAATAGTTATTTTAACATATAAAGCATAATCAATCAATTATCTAATTAATTATTTATAAATTTGCCTACAAAAAAAGCTACAGCCAAAACTGTAGCTCTTATAACATAGAATAAATTGCTAATACCAATACTCCTGGTACTCCAAATATCCCTGCTATCAATGCCGTTATAAAATTAATCGGAATGTATACAAATCCCAAGAAATTTATAATATATAAAACGATAGCACCTATTATGCTATTATAAATGCAATTCCATAAGATTTTTAGTGGCATAGAAAAAATTTTAGTGAATACACATAAAATCAATAAGCCCACAAAAAAAGCAATAACTAATGTAGATTCAACCATAAAATCACAACCTTTGTTCTAAATGAACTTACATTTCTCGACGATTTTCAATAGCTTTAGCTAAAGTTACCTCATCTGCATATTCTAAATCGCCACCAACAGGAAGTCCATGAGCAATTCTTGTTACTTTTATACCTAGTGGTTTTAATAATTTGGCAATGTACATAGCTGTTGCTTCGCCTTCAATATTAGGATTAGTAGCCATGATAACTTCTTTTACTTTATCATCATATAGACGATTTAATAATTCTTTGATATGAATATCCTCTGGCCCTACTCCTTCAATTGGCGATAAAGCTCCATGCAATACATGATAAACGCCTTTATAATCTCGCATACGCTCCATAGCCACTACATCTTTAGGCTGTTCTACTACACAAATAATAGAATGGTCTCTATTTGGAGAAGTGCAAATAGCACAAGGGTCTGTATCACTGAGATTAAAACAACAACTGCAAAAGCCAATTTTTTCTTTAGCTTCAATAATAGCCTGCGCCAAGGCTTTTGCTTGGGCAGGCTCCATGTCTAAAATATGATATGCTAAGCGTACAGCTGTCTTTGAACCAATTCCTGGTAAAGCACGAAAATGTTCAATTAGCTTAGCCATAGGCTCAATATATCTCATTAGAATAATCCAGCAGGAAGATTTAAACCACTAGTTAATTTGCTCATTTCACTAGCCATCATTTCATCTACTTTTACCATAGCCTGATTTACAGCAGATAAAATAAGGTCTTGTAACATTTCTACATCTTCTGGATCTACTGCAGCTTTATCAATAACAAGGGACTGCATCTGTTTTTCACCGTTCATAACGACTTTAACAACACCGCCACCAACGCTTACTTCAACAGTTTTCTTTTTAAGTTCATCTTGCATTTTTTTCATATCAGCTTGCATTTTCTGAACTTTTTTCATCATGCCAGCCATATTACCTTGATTAAACATCAAAATACCTCCATATAAAATATTTTTCTCTATTTAGAGTATCAAAATAAAATAAAATCGTCAATTATCTATTATTTATTATCTTCAGGAATTATTTTTCCACCAAAAATCTCAATCGCAGTCTGTAATGTATGTTTACCTTCTGGTGTCATATTATCATAATCCACATCTGTTGGCGCTATATCTACATAATCTTCATCTGTAGGCATAGGAATGTCTGCTTGATAATCACCTTGTGGCAATACATCCTCATCTTCAATCATAGGAATTGTTACTTTTGGCGCTTTTATTTCCTGTACTTTATCAACATTATTATTTAAAGTAGTATTAACCTGTGGCATTTGCATTATCTTTAAATCTCCACAAGTACAGACTAAACGCAAATTATGACCTGTTACATTTTCTAATACTTCTTCTATCAATAAACGATAATCATCTTTTTCTGTACGAGCTTGTAAAAATGGGCTATCAAAATGGATAAAAAATTGATTATCTGCTATACGATAAGGTAGTGCTCTATTTACACAAGCCACTACAACTTTTTTGCGACGAGCATTAAGCCCTGCCAATACATTTTGCCAAATAGCTGTAGCATCAGCATTTTCCATCGGCATTATATTAGTATGCACTGGCTCATTTTTAACTATTTTTGAAGCTCTTTTTACTGTATTTTGTCTTGGCTCTACAGAAGTATTCATCATTGGCGCATTCGTTATCGGAGCTGATTTATACTGCTCTTGCATATTAGCCAACTGACTACTAAGTGCTTTGACTATTCTATCTAAACGAGAAACAGTCTGTTCTAGAGCCATTATTTTTGCCTCTGAAGCACCCTTGTTATTTATTGCAGGCATATTATTCATCATCGGCATTATTTTCTCTGAATTATTATTTTCAGCTTCGCCTTGCCAGCATAATTTTAAAAATAAAACTTCTGCCGTTATTCTAGGTTGACTTGCCCATTTTATTTCATTAATAGCCTCATGTATTTTTTGAATAATTTGCATTATCTGGTCATGCGTAAATTCTTTAGCTTGGCGAGATAATATCTCTTCATCTTCAAAATACATATTTAAACTTAATAATTTATTTGAAGCTTTATAGAGCATAATCGAACGAAAATGCAATACTAATTCGTTCAATAATTGTTTTATTTCTTTACCTTGGGCTATTACTTCATCAAGGATAGTTAAAATCGTTTGACTATCTTTTTTAGCTAGAGCATCTGTTATCTGCCATATCCAATCATGACCTACAAGCCCTAATACTTTTCTCACTTGTGTAACAGTGAGTTCATCTTTAGTAAAAGCAAGACATTGGTCTAATAAACTGAGTGCATCACGCATACCGCCATCTGCTTGAATAGCAATAATAGACAATGCATCTTTATCTGCATTTAGCCCCATCTCATCAGTAATCAGCACAAGTCGTTTTAAGATATCATCTTTGGTTATGCGTTTAAAATCATATCTTTGACAACGTGATTGTATTGTTATTGGCACCTTATGCACTTCTGTTGTTGCCAAAATAAATACAACATGAGATGGTGGTTCTTCTAATGTTTTTAGCAAAGCATTAAAAGCTTCTGTCGTCAACATATGAACTTCATCGATGATATATACTTTATATTTACCATCTACAGGAGCAAATTTCACTGTTTCACGTAAATCACGAATTTCATCAATACCACGATTGGAAGCCGCATCTATTTCAAAAACGTCCATGAATGAACCATCATTTATTTTTTGACAACATACACATTGATTACAAGGTGTTGGTGTCGGTCCATGCTCACAATTTAAAGCCTTCGCCAAAATCTTAGCTGTACTTGTCTTCCCTGTACCACGTGGTCCAGAAAATAAATATGCATGAGCTACTTTACCTGTACTTATAGCATTAGATAAAGTTTCACTGATATGTTCTTGGCCTATAAGATCCGAAAAATCTTGTGGTCTCCACTTTCGGTAAAGTGCCATATAAGCCATAATAAATGCTCCCCTCCTATTTTTGGATATAAAAAAAACAGCTTCTCAGGTAAGAACACGGTATTCAGGCGCCCTCACGGCACATGAAGATGATCACTTACCGTTGCTCCCTTCCGGACCTGGCGGGGTTCATGAGTCTCCATTGCGCGAGACCCGAATACCGCAGTCTTACATGAGAAACTGCTCATGAATGATATTTTAGCATAAAAAAAGAATTATTACAAGTGTTCGCTCATTCGTTTTTCTTTTAGTCAAAAGAAAAATGAACCAAAAAGAAAAACCACCCGCGATATTGATTTTACTTTGTCAAAGATAAAATTATGTCTACAACGCTCTAAACTCGCTTCGCTCAAACAGTAGAGCTAAAACCGTAGCCCTAATTTTATCTTTGCCAATAGCTTTCAGCTACCGTAAAAGTCTGCTAACGCGGGAATATTTGGTATTTATTAATAATACCGTACTATTTTTTCCGCATTATAAAATTTGAATGGTAACCTTTAGGTTATTGAACATAATTATCACTGAATACGGTTTTAGTCTGAATGTTTGAGCGAAGCGAGTTTCTAAGCGTTGTATGAAGTGATAATTATGTTCAAAGTTCAAATTTTATCTGCGGTGGTTTTCTTTGGTTCGTTTCTTTGCCATCAAAGAAATGAACAAGTTTTTAGCCTTTTAACCATTTTGCTACATCAATAGCGTGATATGTGATGATGATATCTGCACCTGCACGTTTCATGCTTAGAAGTGTTTCCATAACGATGCGTTTTTCATCAATCCAGCCATTTTGGGCTGCTGCTTTTACCATGGAATATTCACCACTTACATTATATACAGCTATAGGACGATCGATTTTATCGCGAACTTGACGAACGATATCAAGATAACATAAAGCAGGTTTTACCATGATGAAATCTGCTCCTTCTTCCATATCAAGTTCCACTTCTTTCATAGCTTCACGGCTATTAGCAGGATCCATCTGATAAGCTCTTCTATCACCAAATTGAGGAGCAGAATCTGCTGCATCTCTAAATGGTCCATAATATCCAGAAGCATATTTTACTGCATAAGACATGATAGATACATTTTTAAAGCCAGCTTCATCTAAAGCTTCACGAATTACAGCAATTCTGCCGTCCATCATATCAGATGGAGCAATGATATCTGCACCACTTTGAGCTTGGCTTACAGCAACTTTTGCTAACAATTTTAAAGTAGCATCATTATCTACTTCATGACCACAAAGCTGACCGCAATGACCATGTGTTGTATATTGGCAAAGGCATACATCACCAACAATTACAAGGTTTGGCACAGCTTCTTTAATTGCACGCATAGCACGTTGTACAGGGCTATTTAAATCCCATGCACTAGAACCTATTTCATCTTTATATTCAGGAAGACCAAAAACTTCAATTGCTGGAATTCCAAGTTCATAAACTTCTTTAGCTACTTTTACTGCATTATCTACAGAAAGATGATATACATCTGGCATACTAGGAATTTCTTCTTTTACATTTTCACCAGCAACCACAAAGATAGGATAAATTAAATCCTTTACAGATAAAGAATTTTCACGAACCATGTCGCGAACAGCGCTATTTAAACGCAAACGGCGTGGTCTTAAAGTATTGAGTTTCATCAATAGTCACCATCCAAAATTTTTTATTTTTGCTACTAAACCATCTATAGTATATACATCGGCTTCTACATCAACTGTAAGCCCATGTTTTTTACAAGTATTGGCTGTGATAGGGCCAATGCTTGCTTTAGCCACATTATCTAATAAAGATTTATCTTCATCAATTAATTTTAAAAGATTTTCCACGGTAGAAGAACTTGTAAAAGTTACCATATCTACTTTATCTTCTTTTAATAAAGCTTTTATTTCTTCTTTATTTGTATCTGCCATTTTTGTAGTATATGTTTCTGCTACATCTACAACAGCACCTAATTGACGAAGTCCTATTGGTAAAGCTTCACGAGCTTTTTGTGCTCTAGGTATTAAGACTTTTGTGCCTTCTTTAATATCATCTTTTAAGACATTTAAAATACCTTCTGCCATAAACATTGTTGGTACTTTATCTGCAATGATACCATAATTTTTTAATTTATTTGCAGTAGCTGTACCGATAGCTGCAATTTTAGCATCTCTTAAGCTACGTACATCTAATCCTTTTTCATTTAAGCGAGCGAAAAATCTATCTACACCATTTGTACTAGTGAAAATAATCCATTCATATTCACCGATTTTAGCGATAGCTTTATCTAAACTTGCAAAATCATCATCAGGAGTTGTGATTTTTATAGCTGGAGCTTCTATACAATTTGCCCCTAAATCTTCTAATGCTGTTGTCAATTTAGAAGCTTGTTCACGCGCTCTTGTAACTAAGATATTTTTGCCAAATAACGGCTTATTATCAAACCATTGAATTGTCTGACGTAAATTTACTACATTACCAACTACAAAAACTGCTGGTGGTTTTAAATTATGTTTTTTTACATCTTCCACAGCATTACCTACTGTAGTTACTAATACTTCTTGTTCTGCTTTTGTACCCCAACGCACTAAAGCTGCTGGTGTATCTGCACTTCTTCCATATTTTATCAATTGACTTGTGATATGTGGTAAATTACCTACACCCATTAAAAATACTAAAGTATCTACAGCTGTAGCTAATTTTTCCCAATTTATATCGGATTTTCCTTTTGTTGGGTCTTCATGACCTGTGATTACAGCAAAAGATACTGCAACTTTGCGATTAGTTACAGGGATACCCGCATAAGCAGGTGCTGCAATAGCAGAGCTGATACCTGGTACGATTTCAAAAGCTACATTATTTTTCTTTAAAACTTCTGCTTCTTCACCGCCACGACCAAATACAAATGGGTCGCCACCTTTTAAGCGTACCACGCATTTTCCTTCTTTCGCTTTATCAGCGATAAGTTGGCTAATGTCTTCTTGACGCATTGCGTGATTGCCAGCTTTTTTACCTACATAGATATATTCTACATCATCTTTAGCAAAAGCCATCAAACGTTTATCTGCTAAATAATCACAAATAACTACATCTGCTTTTTCTAAACATTCTTTTCCCTTTAAAGTAATTAGGCGATAATCTCCAGGACCTGCACCTACTAAATAAACCATTCCATTCATTGATAAGAACCTCCAAAAGATATTATAATCCCAATTACTTATTGGGCATTTTCATCAGGGCAACATAAACCTAGACTTTGCATGATTTTTAATCCGCCATTTGCCAAAAGTTTTTCAGCTAAATCTTTTCCTAAAGTTTTGGCATTAGCTCTTGAACCTATGATTTTATCACGGATTATACATTTGCCATCAATAGAACCAATTACAGCTTCTACAGACAAATTATCATCATCTTCAACTTGAGCATAGACACCAACAGGCACTTGGCAACCGCCTTCCACACGAGCCAAAAAGCTACGTTCTGCTTTTGTCGCATCTGCTGTTTTATCATCATGCAAAAATTCAAGCATTTGTTTTATTTCTTCATCATCTTCTCTAGTTTCTATAGCCAAAGCACCTTGACCTACAGCTGGAAGACAAATTTCACGAGGAATAATCTGTGTTATTTTATCACCAAAGCCTAATCTTTTAAGCCCTGCTACTGCTAAAACAATAGCATCAAAATTTTCTTCTTCTAATTTACGAAGTCTTGTGTTTACATTTCCACGAAGACTATGAATATCTAAATCTGGTCGTGCTTTTAATAATTGAGCCTTGCGACGAAGACTAGAAGTTCCTACCTTAGCCCCTTGTGGTAAATTTTCTAAAGTTTTATATTTTGGACTAACTAGTGCATCTCCACAATCTAAACGCTTAGTTATAGTGGTCAAAGATAATCCTGTTGGTAATACAGTAGGCATATCTTTTAAACTATGTACTGCTAAATCTACACGTTTTTCTAACATTGCTACTTCAAGTTCTTTTGTAAATAATCCTTTGCCACCGATTTTAGCAAGTGGCACATCAAGAATTTTATCGCCTTTAGTAACAATATGCATCAATTCAACTTCCAAACCTTCATATTGTTTACGTAGGCGATCTGCCACATATTCTGCCTGCCATAATGCTAATTTACTGCTACGTGTACCAATAACAATCTTTTTACGCACTATTATTCCCTCTCTTTTAATACATCTATTTTAAATAACTTAGTTACAGCATTCACATAATAATCTTCTTGTTGTGTTCCTGCAAAACTGTTTAACTTAATCATTGGCTCACGCAATAATTTACGAACAATCATATGTGACATATGTTCAATTTCTCTAACTTGACTTTCAGTTAAATCGCCAAGTTTTGTCATTGCTCGTTTCACTTCGCGACGACGAATGCGCTCCGCTTTTGTTGATAAACGAGCCATTACTGGCTGACAAGATAAATATTGAAAACGCTCTAAAATTGAATTTACTTCTTCATCAATAATTTTTTGAGCTTGATATGCTTCATATTCACGTTCTTTGATATTATCTTCAACTACAGCTTCTAAATCATCAATATTATATAATTCTACGCCTTTTATCTCTGCTACATCTGGGTCAACATCACGAGGCACTGCTATATCAATGATGACAAGCGGTCTACCTTTACGTTTAGACATGAATAATTGTGTTTCCCAAGGTTTTACTACATAATGAGGTGCTCCTGTGGAAGTTACTACAATATCTACATCATTTGCTTTGCGCAAAGCATCACGGAAACCTACTGCTTCACCGCCAAATTGACTAGCTAACTCCTGTGCTTTATCAAAATGTCTATTAGCTACATAAATTTTCTTAGCACCCTTGCCCATTAAATTACGAGCAGTGAGTTCCGCCATTTGACCTGCACCATAAATAAGCGTATTGCTATGTTCTAGACTGCCGAAAATCTTTAAAGCTAATTGTACAGCGGCATAACTAACAGATACTGCATTATAAGCAATTCTAGTTTCTGTACGTACTCTTTTTCCAGTCGTAATCGCACGGTGAAATAAAGTATTTAAAATTGTACTTGTCGCTTGAGCTTCTCTTGCCATTGAATAAGCTTTTTTCACTTGGCTCAATATCTGACCTTCACCAATAACAAGTGAATCCAAACTAGAAGCTACTGCAAATAAATGACGTATACAATCTTTATCTACATGATAATAAAAATACTCATCTTTTGCATCATCACTTCCTGCAAGCGTGAAGAAAAACTCTTTTACATCTTGCATATTTTCATTTGCATCATCTACAACAGCATAGATTT
Source organism: Megamonas rupellensis DSM 19944 (assembly GCF_000378365.1). Taxonomy (NCBI): domain Bacteria; kingdom Bacillati; phylum Bacillota; class Negativicutes; order Selenomonadales; family Selenomonadaceae; genus Megamonas; species Megamonas funiformis. The sequence continues at coordinate 16,744 of NZ_KB899585.1, forward strand.
CTGTGCGATTGCAAGTAGATAAAATTACAACTTCACTAATTCCATTATAATTATCTAAATGATGTAATCCTTTATTAATATTGTCAACAGAAATGGCAAATCTTTCACGTACTTCTACAGATACAGTTTTATGATTAAGCCCTAAAACCACTAATTGCATCTCTTATGCTCGCCTCCGCTTCATCATATTTTTTAGCCCTTACAAGTTCCATCACATCATCACTTAACGCACTACGCCAAAAGATTTCACGGTCATCACTTGTTGGCAATTTTTCAATAGCTTCTTTTCTTAATTGCACTAATTTATCTAACCAATTTGCATATGTTTCGTCAAATTCTCGTTCCATTTTACAACGCAAATATCTAGATAATGCTGGTGATTTTCCATTAGTTGAAAAAGTTACTAATAAATCACCTCTTCTAATTTTTGCAGGCAAAGCAAAATCACAAAATTCTAATCTATCAACTACATTTAATATCACTTTTTTTTGATTTGCTTCTTTTCGAACTTGTGCATTTATTTCTTCATTGCCTATAGCACAAATAGCCAAAATAAAATCAGTTAAATCTCCTTGTTCATAGCATTTTTTTTGCCAAATTATAGATTTTGTTTCCACTAATTTAGCCAAACCTTCCACTATTTGAGGAGAGATAACTGTAACTTTTGCCTTTGCCTCTAATAAACCTTTTACTTTTCTCAGTGCTACATGTCCGCCACCTAAGACTACACAAGGCTTATTATCCAAAATTAAATTAATAGGATACACACCCACACCTCTTCAAAATATGAATATAATTCATTTTTTATAATTATACCGCAATAAATATGCTCTATCAACACTTTAAAGTAATATTATATAACAAGCTATTAAATTTATTAATACCTTATCTTGCAATTATTTTACCTGAATTTTTCTTTACCAAAAAAGTCAAATAGTTTATACTTATAATATCCTTTAGATGTTTATGTCGATACAAAGAAGATTAATATATGGAAATCCTTTTATGTTTTATTATTTCTCCTATATTCCTTTTCTTTGTTCCATAACAAATGAAAAGGAATTATATTATTAAGTAGGTGTTAAATTTATGAAAACTATCGCATTAATTGCCCATGACCAGAAAAAAGAAGAAATGCTTGAATTTGTTGGCAATCATCTTGATGTCTTAAAACAATTTCATCTTGTAGCAACTCGCACAACTGGTACATTAATCAACGAAAAATATAATTTAAATGTTGAAACTATGATGTCTGGTCCTTTAGGTGGCGACCAACAAATCGGTGCTATGGTAGCAACTGAAAAAGTAGATTATGTAATTTTCATGCGCGACCCATTAAACGCTCAGCCTCATGAACCTGATATCAACGCACTTCTTCGCATTTGCGACGTTCACAATATTCCACTTGCTACAAATCGCAGAAGTGGTCATATTTTAATCAAATATGCTGGTGAAAAATTATAATATTACGCATAAAAAAAGACTTTAGCTCTAAATAGAACTAAAGTCTTTTTTTCATCTAATTAATTCATTTCAAATACAACTGATACATTTGCTCTAACACTGATATCACCACTTTGAATAGGTGAAGTTGCTCCTGTTGCATCAGCTGCTCTCATATACATAGCATTATTGAAATTTTTAGCTTCAATATATGTGCTTCCAGTATTTACACTGACTACATTTACTATAGATTTTCCTAAGCTATTAGCAACAACTTGTGCTTTACGTTTAGCATCTGCGATAGCTTGCTGTAATACTTTATCTTTATAAACTTGGCTGTCTTTTAAACCAAATTCTATAGAATTTACATTGCTAGCACCTGCATTAATTGCTGTATCAATCACAGTTCCTACCATATCGATATTATCTATAGTAACAGTAATTTCATTTGATACATTGTAGCCAATGATTTCTCTACTATTATCTTTAGTGTTATATACAGGATATAAATTATAATTTGTTGTCTGCATTTTATCTTTAGTTATAGCTAATCCCAATATAGCACTTTGAATATTTTGCATGATTTGAGCATTTTGTGCTGAAGCTAATTTAGCATCTTTTGCAGTATTTTCAATGCTAATACTTATAGTCGCTTTATCTGGAGCAACTTTTATCGTAGAACTTCCATCTACAGAAATTGTTCTTAAATCCTGTGCTTGTACTAGACTACAAGAAAATAAAATACATAGAGCCATCACTAAGCCGACCAAACTAAATTTACGCATAAATAACACTCCTTTTGCTTTAAATTAATTAAATTATTAAAATTTTACTAAAATTTTCCAGATAAAATATAGGGAAGAATTTTCCCTATATTTATTTATGCATTAAACATTGAAACGGAAATGTGTAACATCGCCATCTTGCATGATATAATCTTTACCTTCTACACGCACTTGACCTTTTTCACGAGCTGCTGCTACACTTCCAGATGCTACTAAATCATCATAAGATACGATTTCTGCACGAATGAAGCCACGTTCTATATCAGAGTGAATTTTACCTGCAGCCTGTGGAGCTTTTGTACCCACTTTAATAGTCCATGCACGACATTCATCTTCACCAGCTGTCAAGAAAGTCATAAGACCTAATAATTTAAAAGCTGCTTTGATTAATTTATTAAGACCAGATTCATCAAGTCCTAAATCAGATAAAAATTCATTTGCTTCTTCTTCATCAAGTTCTGCAATTTCAGACTCTACTTTAGCAGAAATTACTACCACGCCTGCATTTTCTTTTTGAGCGTATTCTTTTACTTTTGCTACATATTCATTATCATTTTCAGCAGTAGCTGCTTCATCTTCACTTACATTTGCTACATATAATGTAGGTTTTAAAGTCAATAAGTTCAAATCTTTGATGAGTTCTAATTCATCTTCACTGAGTTCTGCCTGACGTGCTGGAATAGCTTCTTCTACTACTTTTTTTACTTTTTCCAAAACAGCTTCTTCAGCACGAGCTTCTTTATTACCGCTTTTAGCTGTACGAGAAACTCTATCTAAACGTTTTTCTACAGAATCAAGGTCTGCTAAACAAAGTTCAGTGTTGATGATTTCAATATCACGAATTGGGTCTACACTACCTTCAACATGAGTGATATCACCACTAGCAAAACAACGTACAACATGAGCGACTGCATCTACTTGGCGAATATGGGATAAGAATTTATTTCCTAAACCTTCACCACGAGAAGCACCTTTTACTAAACCTGCAATATCAACAAAGCTTACGCTTGCAGGAGTAGTTTTTTTAGAATTGTACATTTCATGAAGAACTTTTAATCTTTCATCAGGAACATCTACAACACCTACATTTGGTTCAATTGTGCAAAATGGATAGTTTGCTGCTTCTGCACCTGCTTTTGTAATAGCATTAAATAAAGTAGATTTACCCACATTTGGCAATCCTACAATACCAACTTCTAAATTACTCAAAATTATTCACCCTATCTTTTTTATTTTTCTATATAATTATACCTTATTCTTATTTTACTGCAACAAGGCTTCATCTATAATTGTACCATATTTGCCAAGCCACCAAGAAATAGCTCTTACACCATTGATATAATTTTCTAAAACAGTTCTATCTGGCAAGACTTCACGATTAAAATATTGTGGTTTTTCTACTAAATCATCAGTATTACCGATAGCATCAGCAGTTATCCAAAAAGCATAACTTTGACCTAATTTATTTTCACTCAAAGATTTTCCTACGCTATAATAAGTAAAACCTTCTGGAGCTATTAAATCTATCACTGTTGGCATAATATCTATTTGACTTCCTGCCATATCTTCTGGCAATAAATCTTTTTGTATGCCTTTTCCTGTGATGATAAGTGGCACGCTATAGCGTTCATACATTGTAGGTACTTTATCGATATTATATCTATCAGCATGGTCGCCCACAAAAATAAATAAACTATCTGGATATTTTGCTTTGACTTTATTGATGAAATCACTTGCCATCTTATCTGCATACCAAAAATGACCAAGCTCTTTAATTAATTCTTGATTATTTTTTTCTTTATCAGGCAAACCTTCAATCACTTTACTAGCATCAAAACCTTCTTTTTCCAAGTCAATATTAAATGGTGAATGATTTGATGTATTTAAAATCACCGAGAAAGTCATTTTATTATCATCAATCTGTTTAAAAATAGCATCATATAAATATTCATCATCAGCACCCCATACGCTACCTGTAGCATTAGGGTCAATATTGCCTCTACTATAAAAATTATCAAATCCTTGTGCTAATGTAAATTCTTGAATATTTTCCCATGTAGCAGGGCCAGCATACCAAAAACTTGTTTCATAGCCTAAATTTTTCATCTGTGGTGCTGTTGCTGTAATATAAGGATTTGCCAATGCTTCTGGCATAGTTGTCAAATATAAATTAGAATTTGCCATACCTGTAACCATAGTCATCAAAGCACCTACTGTACTTGAACCACTTGGCAACATATGTGAAGTATAAATCGTATCATCTTCCGCGATTATTTTTTTCATATTATCAGCAATATGCAAATTGCTATATTTATCTAATAATGGCCAGTTCGCATAACTTTCTGATACAATCACAAAAATATGTTTTGGTTTTTCTATCTTAGCCCCTGTTGCTTCTTTGGCTAGATATATACTTAAATCATTTCCGCCATCTTTATTCGTTAAAGATTTTGCTAAATCTCTCACATTTTGCGCTGAAAAACTAAGTCCATTGCAAGCTTCCATACGCATTTGATTTGCATATGCTCGATAAATAGCTTGGTAATCATCTAAAATAGACTCATTTAAAAATGTATCATTTGTAATCCCTGCATTTTCCCAATTCACACCAGATTTCCAGCTCCAACCACCGCCATATAAAGATAATGTGCCTAAAACATATATGCACATGAGCAAGGAAACAGTTTTTATTTTCTCTGGTAATATTTGCCATCTTTTAACTTTAAAACTATAAGCTAAAAATTTATTAAAAGCATAATTCAAGATAGCAACTAAAACAATTACTAATAACAATTTCAATGGCAACTGAAATTCTTCCACCAAAGAAATAAATAATGCATATAAATCTTCATGCATTGCTGTAAATAACATTTGATTGAAACCGCTATGGAATTGTTGATAAAAAGGAAATCTAGCTACAAATAATAATGTAGTTATAAACAAAATCACAAATGAACAAATATAGCGAAAATATTTTAATCTATGCCATATAGTTTCAGCGATAAAACCAATAAGCATACATAATGTAAGTCCGCCTGCTGTTTGCAAACTTAATTTTGCCCCACTATAAATTGCTGTAAGAATTAAATTATGTCCACTATCTGCACTGAGATATTCACTCATACCCCAAATAAAAATCAAACGATAGACACATAATAATAACCAAAAAAAGATAAAGGTTTTTATTATTTTTGTTAAATTTTTATTTAAACCTAACAAAATTTTATTTAGCAATATAATCCTTCTTTCTCGCTTTACCAAAATCACTAAAATTTACAAGAAACTTACTATACTGCTTTATTATACAAAAAAATTTTTCACTTATAAATACACTATTAACTAAAACCTTACAAAATTTATAAAATAAGCAAAAAGACTTCCTATAGCCATTTATTCATTAAATAAACCATAGGAAGCCCTAATTTATAAAAATGATAAAATCTGAGCTATCTTTTTACAATAATTAGTCTAAGATAACTGCTTTTGTAGCTGTAGCTTGTCCAGGCATGCTCATTGCTACAAAATCATACCATACTAAAACTTTATCACCTTGTTTTAATTCTTTAGCATCATCTTCTACATTTTCAGGAATTGTAACGAACATATCTTCATTAGTATTTAAAAATTTAACGCCATTTTTTACTTTATCCACTTTGCTAACATGCATATAGATACCATCATGTTGACCATCACCCATTACAAGTGCATATGCTCTGCTTTGTGGTGGAAGGCTACGAGTGGAAATAGAGCTATAATATGCTGTTAATTCATCACCTACATGTAAACGATTGAGGTCTACATCTTCACCATTTTTACCATTTAAAATTTCAGTATCCCAACGCACGATTAAAGCCACTGTATTATCAGAATTTTTATCTTTTATAGTAATCATGTCATCATTAATAGATACAATCTGACCATACATACTTACCACATTATCTACTGCTTTGTTTGCAGCAGCAGCAAATGCAGCTGTAGAAGCAAAAGCTAAACATAACACCATCATCAATAAAATTCTAAGTTTCTTCATTGTAAATTCAACCTCCATTGAATATATTCATTAATCTTATATTATCATCTTTAATGAACATATTCAATAAGAAATCTATTAGAGATAAATTAAAAGATTATTAAAATAAAAAAGAGATTTATTACCTTTGCTCTATATAAACAAATTCATAAATCTCTTTCTTATTATATTTATATTCTATTCATGTAATTCCAATGGTAGTCCATCAGGGTCTTTGAAAAATGTCATTTTTTTCTTTGTAAAATCGTCCCATCTAATTGGTTCACATTCAATGCCCAATTTTTCTAATTCTGCTACAGTCTTTTCTATACATTCCACTTTAAAAGCTAAATGTCTAAGTCCACAAGCTTCCGGATTATTTACACGTTTTGGTGCATCTGCTTTACCAAAAATTTCCAATTCACAACTACCTAATTTTAAATCTAGCTTATAATCATTTCTATCTTCTCTATGATGTTCCCTAATTACTTCAAACCCCAATAAATCTACATAAAAATGACGAGATTTCGCATAATCAGATACGATAATTGCCACATGATGAATTACATCTAAATTCATGATTTACACCTTTAATCTTTCTTTTTAAATAAATATGTCATATAAATAAATATTACCCAAATAGGTAAAACTATTATAGAAATCAACATATCTGGTATTTGTGTCATAATCACTACTACTGCGATTAAGAACAAGATACAGAAATAATTTGTATACGGATAAAATAAAGATTTAAATTTAAGTTCATCTAAACGATTTTCACGAGTAAATTTCAATCTAAATTTCATATGTGTAATAGTGATGATAAACCAGCTGATGATTAAGCCAGCTACTACAATAGATAATAAATACATAAATAATTCTTTAGGGAAATAATATGTCATGATTACAAGAATTATACCGATAACTGCTGATACTAAAATCCCTACCATTGGAATACCAGTGCGAGATAAAGAAGCGAAAATTTTTGGTGCATTTCCTTCTTTTGCTAAACCATAAAGCATACGAGATGTACCATATAAAATACCATTATATGCAGACAATGCTGCTACTAATACAACAAAGTTTAAAATATTAGCTGCTGCTGGAATACCGATATTAGAGAAAATCTGTACAAATGGACTGCCTTGAAGACCAACTTGATCCCATGGAGAAAGACTCATCAATACTACCATAGTACCAATATAGAAAATTAAAATACGAATTAAAATTTGATTTATAGCTTTTGGTAAAGTTTTTTCAGGATTTTCAGCTTCTCCTGCTGTTATCCCAATTAAATCTACACCACCAAAAGAGAACATAACTACTGCTAAAGAAGCCGCAAAGCCCCAAGCACCGTTAGGAAAAAATCCACCATTAACCCATAAATTACTGAAATTTTGAGGGAATGGACCCATTGTTGTAAAAATTAAATACAAACCGAAGACAATCATACAGCAAATAGCTGTTATTTTAATAAATGATGCCCAATATTCTGATTCACCATAAAAACTTACATTGATTAAATTAACAGTTATGATTACTAAAATACAAATTAAAATAGTGAGCCATTGTGGAAAATCAGGTAACCAGAAATTGACATATGTAGCTGTCGCGGATAATTCAGCCATACCTGCTATCATATATAAAAACCAATAATTCCAACCTGCTAAATAACCAGCAAATCTATGCCAATATTTATCAGCAAAATAACTGAAAGAACCGGATACTGGTTCTCTAACAGACATTTCACCCAACATTCTCATGACAAAGAAAATAAAAATCCCTGCTAATAAATAAGATAAAATAATACCAGGCCCTACTAATTTGATTGTTGGTGCAGAACCGTAAAATAAACCTGTACCAACAGAAGCCCCTAAAGCAATCATTTGCATATGACGACTTTTTAAGCCCCTCTTCATTTTGTGTTCATTATTATCCATATCTATCCACCTTTTTTTATAAAATCTAAAAACATAAATAATATATTATCATTTACCTTATCAACTTTACAATAAACAAAAAAAAATCCCTATAAATACTAAAATAATATGTATAAAAATTACAGACAAAAAGCACCAACTATCAAAAATCAATAGTCAATGCTTTTCATCTTAATTCATACTTTATTATACTTTTGCTCTCAATTTATACGTTATATAAATAAATGCTACCCAAACTACTAATGCCCCTAAAGATATTCTCATGTCTTCCATAAAGAACATAATCACTACAATAGCAGCTAAGAAAATAAAACAAAAATAATTAATATAAGGGAATAAAAAAGCTTTAAAATGAAGTTCATCTAAACGATTTTCCTGTATGAATTTCATTCTAAATTTCATATGAGTTATAGCTATAGTTGCCCAAGTAATAACAAGTGCTGCAACTACAGTTGATAATAAATACATGAAAACTTTTTCCGGTAAAATATAAGTCAAAATTACAAGCAATAAAGAAATTGCTGTAGATACCAAAATACCTACCATTGGTATGCCACGACGAGATAAAGAAGCAAAAATCTTAGGTGCATTTCCATTTTGCGCTAAATTGTGCAAAATACGAGATGTACTATACAAACTACTATTATATACAGAAAGTGCTGCTACAATTACCACGAAGTTTAAAATATTAGCTGCTGCTGGAATACCGATATTAGAGAAAATCTGTACAAATGGGCTGGCATTTAAACCAACTTCATCCCATGGAGCAAGTGTCATCAATACTACCATAGTACCAATATAGAAAATTAAGATACGAAGCAATACTTCATTTATAGCTCTAGGTAAAGTTTTTTCTGGATTTTCAGCTTCTCCTGCTGCAATACCAATTAATTCTACACCGCCAAAAGAAAACATAACTACAGCTAAAGACTGTGCAAATCCCCAAGAACCATTAGGGAAAAAACCTCCATTACTCCATAAATTACTGAAATTATCAGGAAATGGTCCCATTGTTGTAAATATCAAATAAAAACCAAATACAATCATACAGCAGATAGCTAAAATTTTAATAAATGATGCCCAAAATTCTGCTTCACCAAAAGTTTTTACATTGATTAAATTCACAGTTGTTACCACTACAATACAGACTAAAACTGTTATCCAATGAGGTACATCAGGAAGCCAATAATTTACATAAATAGCGATTGCAGATAATTCCGCAAAGCAAACTAATAAATATAAAAACCAATAATTCCAACCTGCTAAATAACCTGCAAAAGAACCTAAATATTTATTCGCAAAATAAACAAATGAACCAGATACAGGCTCTCTTACAGACATTTCCCCTACCATTCTCATGATACAGAAAATGAAAACACCAGCTAAAGCATAAGATAGAATAATCCCTGGACCTACTAATTTAATTGTTGGTGCAGAACCATAAAACAGCCCCGTACCAATAGAAGTACCAAGTGCAATCATTTGCATATGGCGATTTTTCAGCCCTCGCTTCATTTTATTATTTTCATCACTCATAATAATCCACCTTTAAAATTATTCTTTATACATATGTTCAATACGTGCTACAGCCAATGTACTTACTACATCGCCTGTTACATTGAGTGCAGTATGAATCATATCTATTAAACGGAAGATACCAACTATCATACCCATAATTTCAATAGGAAGCCCCATTGTTGTAAGTAACATTATAGTCAACACAATACCACTATTAGGAATACCTGGAGTACCTATGGAAATCAATGTAGTCATAAAGATAAACATCACTTGTTGCATTAAAGAAAGTTCTACACCATATACTTGAGCTACAAATAATACAGTAACAGCATAATATACAGCAATCCCATTCATATTGACAGTTGCACCAATAGGCAAAGTAAATGATGCTAATTCATCTTTTACTTTAAATTTTTCTTCAGTAACACGTAAGCTAACAGGTAAAGTACCAGAACTACTTGTTGTACTAAATGCTACTAACCAAACCTCTGTAATTTTAGTAAAGAAATCTTTCAATGAAATCTTAGCAATGTATTTAATAATAAATACATACATAAATAACACTACAGAAAAAGCACCTATGTAATGAGTTAAAATAAATTTACCTAAAATATTAAAAATAGATAAACCATATTCACCAACACTACAAGCAACTAAAGCAGTTACCCCAAATGGAGTTACTTGCATTACCATATCGGTGATTTTAAACATAATAACATTGGCTTCATCAATAACTTTTTTAACATTTTTTACTTTATCGCCCAAAATAGTTATCGCAATACCAATAAATACCCCAAATACGATGATTTGCATTAAATTACCTGTAGCTAAAGCTGTTATCGGATTATCAGGAACCATGCTCAAAATAGTCTGGCTAACAGTCATTGGCTCAGCAGGTTTTATCACTTCGCCTGTATCTACAATTTGACTTACAGCAAAATCAGCACCTGGCTTCATTATATGTGCCACAATAAGACCAATAATTGCAGAAAGCACTGTAGTTACAATATAAAACCCTACTACCTTTGTTCCTATGCGTTTTAATTTTCCAATATCACCTATACTAGATATTCTACTAATAATAGATAAAAATACAACAGGAACAACAATCATTTTAATGAGTTTTAAAAATAAATCTCCAATAGGTTGTAACCATAAAATATCTTTTTGAAAAATAAGACCTAAGATAATCCCTATCCCAAAACCTAGAAAAACTTTAGCGCTCATACTAAGATTTTTCAAATTATCACCCCCTTAATTTATAAAATAATACGCTTTCCATTATATCATAAAATCCATAAAAAATTTACATATTTACATTATTTTTAAGAAAAAAGATAAAAATTTTATACATTTTATCCATAATAAACCTTATTATTTACAAAATGCTCTATGATTAATGGCTAAAAATAAAAAGCTTGATAAAATCTTATCTATATTTTCTAAGATTTCATCAAGCTTTCCTATGTTACTTATTTTATTATTTATCTTAAATTATTTATTCCAATAATCTTTATGAACTTCTACTACTTCGTTTTCCACTTCTGGGAATGGACCTTCTACTTTTATATCTTTTTGACCTCTAGCGAATACTTCTCTACATGGTAAATCAAAAGTAGGATTTTGTTCATCATCACCAGTTAATTCTAAAAGGCGTTTTTCACTAATACCATAAACTACTTTACCTACATTGCCCCAATATATAGCACCTGCACACATTGCACAAGGTTCAGCAGTAGAATAAAGAGTGCAATTCCATAAGAAATCTTTACTATATTTTTTAGAAGCTTTTATCATTAAGCTAGTTTCAGCATGACCACTACAATTAGATTCTGTGATTTCAATATTTTCTTGTTCTAATAAAATATTGCCTTCATCGTCTACTAAGATAGCACCAAATGGAGTATTTCCATGTTCACGAGATTTTTTTGATACTTCAATTGCTTTTCTTAAATAAAATAAATGATCCATAATTTTACCTCACAAATTACTTATAATTAATATTTCTTTTGTCTAATTAATTGATAATGAATAAATTTTGTATCTACATATTCATTAGCATAAAAGACAGGTTCATCATTATTATCAAAATTGATAATATCGCAATTTAAAAAGCTTGTTATTTGTTCACATTTAAAATAATCAGTCAAAGAAGATAATTCTTGATTTGTTATTGTAGATAATTCTACTTTGTCCCAAATAATTGTACGTTTTAAAAATTCGCTAAAATATTTATATATAGACATATCTAAGCAGTTTTGCAAAAAATTCTCTTTAACTATTTTTACAGGAATTCTATCAACACAATAAATAGCTGGCATCTCATTAGCATAAAACATTCGCTCAACAATAAAAACTTCTTCATTATTATCTAACTGTAATTTCTTAGCTTCATCATCTGTAGCTAAACGCTTATTAGTAGATAACACTTCTGTTTTTACCTCATAACCACTATTAGCAATTACATCACGTAAATCTCCAATAGGATTAAATACTACATTCATGCCCAAAGCTTGTTGATTAACGAATGTTCCTTTTCCCTGTTTACGAAAAATAATACCTTCACTAGCAAGCTCATTTAATGCACTTCTTACAGTAATTCTACTAACACCTAATTCTTGAGCCAATAATTCTTCTCTAGGGAGCTTGTTTGATATAGATAAATCCATTGATTGTATATACTGTAAAATAGATTGTTTTGTCAATTGACTCAATGCTTGTTCTTTTACTTTACAAAATTTCATTTACAATTCCTCTACTAATTAACTAATTTTGTTTTAATTATATGACTGAAAAAATCAAGCTGTCAATTTATCTCTACCAGATATATCCATATTTTATTTTGTTTTAAAAATTTCACTATAATTAAATAAAGTATTCAAAATAATGGCTGTAACAGTGCCTGTAAAAATACCATTTTCTAGAAGCATTTTCAAAATTTCTGGCATTTCATTAAAAAGCCCTGGTGTAACAGTTGTTCCTAAACCAATACCAATACTACAAGCTACAATAATAATATTCTCATTCTTTTTAAAATCTACACTAGATAAGATTTTAATACCATTTGCACCAATTGTACCAAATAGACATATCATAGCTCCTCCTAATACTGGATGAGGAATTAATGTAGTGAGCATCGCAAATTTAGGTACAAGACCTAAGATAACTAAAATAATTGCTGCAGCTACTAATACAAATCTATTTCTTACGCCTGTAACAGTCATAAGTCCTGCATTTTCAGAAAAAGTAACATATGGGAAAGAATTGAATAATCCGCCTAAAAATTGAGCACAACCTTCAGCTCGAATACCATTTGCTATATCTTTTGGCGTTATTTTCACTTCACAAATATCAGCAATCATGTAAAAAATCCCCACAGATTCAGCTACACTAATAACTAAAAAGATAGACATTACAACTACACTGTTGAATGTGAATTCTGGAGCACCAAAATGCAATGGATGAATAAGCTTAAACCAATCTGCATCATTTAGATGAGATAAATCTACCATACCAAAAAAACTAGCAAATATTGTACCTAAAATTAAGCCTACTAAAATAGCTATAGATTTTGCAAAACCTTTGCAAAAACGATTTATCAACAAAATAATTATCAATACAAAAATAGCAACTAAATAATTTATTGGGTCACCAAAATTTTCTGCTCCAATTCCACCTGCCATATCTTGTAAAGCCAAAGGAACTAGTGAAAAACCAATGATAGTTACTAAAGACCCTATTACTATTGGTGGAAAGAATTTAATAATCTTATTAATAAAAAATGAACACGCAAAAACTAATACACTAGATAATAAAATTGCACCATATAAAACTGTCATTCCACCAGTTTTACCGATAGAAATCATAGGACCTAAAGTTATTACTGCACATCCCAATACTACTGGTAATTTAATTCCAATAAATCGACCAATACCAAAGGATTGTAAAAAAGTAGCAATACCACAAGTAAATAAATCTGCCGAAATCAAAAAAGCTAAATCTAAATTAGATAATTGCAAAGCATTAGCTAAAATTATTGGCACAATTACTGCCGCTGAATACATTACTAATACATGTTGAAACCCTAATATTGTTAATTTACTTACAGGAATTTTTTCATTAATATAGTCTTTTTTCCCAATTTGTTCCATAATCAACCCTCTTTCTTAAAAGGTAATACCTATTACCTTTATTATTATACATAAAAAATAAAAAAAAGCAAATAAAAAAAGGAAATTAAATTAAAAAATTTAATTTCCTCTTTTACTTTCTTCTTTACAATATTTAATTTTTATTTATCATCTTTTTAGGATGTTTCCAATATAACTTTTCACAACGAGGTGAACAAAAAATAGTTCGCCTATCATGCTTATTCACAACTGTTACTAATTCATGACATTTTTTACATCTAAATTGTCTTAGTATAACTCCTGTATTTTCTTCATCATTTATATCTTCTACAATCCTATTTTTGCTATAGTATGTTTCTTTATGATGTTTTTTTCGACAATAATAGGTACAATACACTTGATCTTTTCTTCTAGCTTCGAAAGATTGATGACAAACTGGGCATATCTTATTTAAATGCATTTATTTCTCCATCATTTTTCGAAAACGATTTTTATCTTCTAAAGTTTTTAATGCATTTGTATAAATCTTAAAAATTATTTCATCATCAATCATTTGTAATTGCATACTAGAATCTAAATCATCATATACTTTACTTTGTGAATCTATTAAATATCTTTGTAGTATATAGCAATATTTTCCCTTTTTAGTTCTATCTATGGTAATACCACTAATATCACTATCATTTATTATTATATTAGCATTATTATTTCCAATAATGGAAAAAATATACTTTATTACTGCTAATATATGGGCTTTTTTATTACTTGCCATAAAAATATCCTCCCTCTGGCTTAGTAATTATTGCTCCAAAAAACAAAAATAACTATTATTCATTTATATCCACCATTTAGACGGCTTTGATTTCTGTATAATATCATCATGATATGTAGCTTCATTATCATGTTCTTCTGTAAATAGATATTTTATATCCATTTCATTATTAAAAATCTCACTATTTATTTTTATTACTTCTTGGAATGTAAATTCCCCAACATGTTTTAGTTTATTTTCGATAATTTCTTCTGAACAATTTAGCAAATTAGCTAATATATGTGCTATTTCTTCTGTTTTATAGCCTTTTTTTACAATCTCATTAACTAAATTATTATACATAACATCACCACCTTTCCAAATATGGAAATATTTTAGTTTTATTTTACTTCCATTTATGGAAAAAGTCAAATAACTCAAAGGAAAATATTAAAATTTTTAGAAATCTATCAACTTTACACTAAAATTTATAAATGATATACTATTTCAATAATCCGAAATGGAGGAATAATATATTATGGAATCCTTTAAACCTATATTGGAAAAAATAAAAAAAATAAAACAAGAAAAAGGTTATACTAATGAAGTTTTAGCTCAAAAATCAGGTATTCCCCTCAGTACTTTGAATAAGATTTTATCTTCTGTTATCAAAGATCCCAAAATTGGTACTCTTATAGCTATCACAGATGCTTTAGATGTTGATATAAATTCATTGATTTATGATAATCTAAATATAAAAGATAAACCCAATCCAAAAACAACTGATAACTTAGAAAAACTAGCCAATGAATATAATCTAAATATAGATGATATGGCTTTTATTACAAAATATATCAATCTACCAGCTAAAGATCGTCAACATTTTCTTTCTTTATTAAGATTGTTGACTTCAGAAAATATTGACAATTCTCCCGTTTTAAGAAAACCAGATCACAAATTAACTATAGAAGAAAAACGTAAAATTGTTGAATATGAATTAGATTTAGAAGAAAAAAAACAAACATTATTAGCTTCCATTTCTTCAAATGGTTCATAAAAATCCATTAAAAAAAGGCAGTTTATGATTAATTTCATAAACTGCCTTTTTAATACTAAAATGTTTTATTTAAACAAATTATCTAACATAAATAAAAAAATCATTGATGAATAAAATCTATTAACTATATATTTTATATACTTATCGTCTCATCATATTTTGAAAACGTTTCTTATCTGATAAACTTTTCAAAGCACTTGTATAAATTTTGCTTACTACCTTATCATCAATCATTTGCATTTGCATATTAGAACCTAAATCACCACATACTTTACCCTGTGAGTCTATCAAATATCTCTGTGGCATACAATAATATTTCCCATCATTAGTAAACATATATAATGTCAATGAAGATACTGTATCTTTTAAATCCTCATCTTTTCTAAGCTCTGTTAGGAAATTACTTTCTTTATAATGTTCTTCTGCAGATACTATTAAGTAATATTGTCCATCTTTTTTTACTACTTCTACAGTATCGGTATCAATATATACTGTTCCTAAATCTGAATTTCCTACCATTTTAAAAGCTTGAGCTTGTACATGTTTAATAGGTCTAATAAATATGATTCCTATGATGATAATACACAATATAAAAATATTTACTATTCCCATATTATCTCTTATTATATCCATATTTTTTACCTAATATAAAATCATTTGGAAGCTTGTTGTATTGGAGTAAATACATAATTTACTAATTTTTGATTTTTATCAAATACAAAAATTATTGCAGCTACTGGTTGTTTATCAAAAGTAGCTAAATAAGTAACTCTATCTTCTTGTTCAAATTTCTCAAATGCACGGAAATTTACATCTTTTACATTACCAAATTTTTCTTTAACTTCAGCTGGTAATTTCTTATATGTTCTTTCACTTACACTTTTTTTCAAGTTATCAGAAAAATCTTTGCTAACTACAGCATATTCTGGTGCTTGTTCTTTAGTGAATACACCCATAAAAGTTTCTGCTATCTTTTGTTCTTTATTTAAATCACTTCCATCAGAAGCAAAGCATAATCCACTAAATGCCGTCATCATGATTAAAGTTAAAGTAAATATTATTTTTTTCATTTTATTTCATACCTCTTTTTTATTAGATAAGCGACAGAAAATCTGTCGCTTATCTATATTTTTATTCAATTGTCACCTAAATACTTTTGCTAATTAAGCATTTTTCTGAGAAGCTTGTTGTCTTTCTGCAAGTAATTTTGCATGTCTTTGAGCTTGTGCTTTTACTTTTTCTTGCTGAGCTAATTTTTTCATTTCTTCAGCTTGTTCAAGATGTCTTGCTTCTTCATCTTTTGCTCTTTCAGCAGCGGATTTACGACCGAGTTTCCATGTAGCACCAATACCACCCATTAATTCATCGCCAGAGCTAGAAAGACTTGCACTAAGCATGAAGTCTTGGTTTGGATAATGGAATACACCAATAGCTATACCAGTTTCGCTCTTATATTGACCTACGCCAATAGCGATTTCTGTTGGAGCTTCTGGGTCAAATCCCATAGTACGAAGGTTTGCGATAGCTGCTGCCATAGCGCCTACTTTATCAATACGTTCTTCAACATTACCTAAGCGTTTTTCAACACTATCGATACGATTACTTAAAACCATATCATTAGCGTAGCTGGTATTTGCTACATCTTGGATAGCATGATCAAGAGCTACATCGGCTTCTACCATAGATTCAGAATCAGTAATGTATTCAGTAGTTGCATTACCATCTTCATCAGCAGCTTTATATTTATCTGCAAGCTCTTCTTTAGTTGTTACACCAACTACATCAGTGCTTGCAATGCCGTCTACTGTTACAGAAGATGTTTTTCCACTGTATTTATCTTGGCTTGTAATTGTTAAAGTACCAGTTTCTTTATCAAATGTAGTACCTTCTTGAACTACACCACTATCTGTAAGTTGACCCTTTAATGTAACATTTGTAGTAGTACCATCTTCATTTTCTGTCTTTAAAGAAATTGTACCATCTTCATTAATGTTACCACCCTTTACATCTGTTTCTACATTATCTATATTATTAATCTTATCATTTAGATCATTAAATGTATTATCAATCTTATTATCTAAGTTCGTAATATCATTCTTATTAGCTATATTATCAATAGTTACGGTAGATCGATTTTCTCCTTTTTCATCAGCAACTATTAATTCTACTTTACCTTGATCGTTTACATGATAAGTACCTTCTTGAAGATGTCTATCACTATCAGATATAGCTCCACCATCTTTAACAGCGTTATTAATAGCATCATTGAGATAATCCACGTTTACTGCTTCACTGCCATCAGTACCAGAAGCATATGCCACATTAGTAATACTTGTACCTTTACTATCTACCGGATTTTTTTCATTATAACTATACTCATCGCCTCTTAATTTAATAGTATTATAATTTACATTACCATTATTATCGAAAGTATTATAAACAGAGACTACATTATATAAATCATCTAATTGAGCTTCTGTTGCTGCTCTACTTGTAGTTGTAGTAGTTGTTGTTGTTTCATCATTTGCTGCAAAAGTAGCCATTTTTGCTTGTGGTGTTTGTTCTGGTGCCTTAGGTTTCCATTCTGTATTTTCTAAACCAGTAATCGTAGCTATATTATTAGTAACTTCATTGCCATTTTTATCATATGTTGTTTTAGTTTCAGCATTAATTCTAATACCATTATCAGTGAAGTCTTCACCTTTAATAGTAGCACCAATAAGCACTGCACCGTCATCACGAAGAGCTAATGGGATATCACGAGTTGCATTAATTTTATTACCATCTTCATCTACAGTTACAAATGGATTATCCTTTTCTGCTTCATTAAGATAACGAGAGAATACAGTATAAGATTTTCTATTTTCTTCATTATAATAAGAAGACATTTGTGCTACAGCATCGCCAACATCATTTAAGCTATATCGTGTATCATTACCATATATATCCTTAGTATATGTTACAAAATCTTTACCATGTGCTGTACCTTTTGTTGTTACACCAAATATACCATGACCTTGAGTATCTGTTGTAAATAAAGCAAAACCACCATTATTTTTAACAAAATCCGCACCAGTTCCAGATTTATATGACTCAGGAACATATCCTGTTACATTTGTTGTATTACCATCTGTTCCAACTACTGTTGTTTCAGATGTAGGATCTGTATAAAGCGTAATACTAGTAGATGTTTTATCACCTAAAGTAATATCATCATTTAATGTCACTTGATAATTAGCAGCTTCGCCATTTTCAGCAATATTTGTTACAGTCAAATTGCTATCTTTTGGTGTAGATACAATAGTATGTTTACCAGCTTCAGTTGCTACTTCACTTACAGCTTGTTGTAACTGACCTTGAGTTGCAGCTGTTCCTTGAAGTTCTTCACTGTTTGCTACTTGTTTTGCGAGTTCATCATCCCAAGTAGTATTAGTTAAACCATTGATAGTTCCTGAACCATTATTATTAATTACAACGCCACCAGCAGAAATAGTTTGTCCATTAATAACAGTTGTACCATTTCCATAAGCAGAGAATACTACACCATCTTTATTAACTGTCATAGTTGTATTATTACCCATAACAGTACCATCATTAACTGCTATTGTTGTTCCATTACCATCCATTTTAATAGATGAACCACTGTTATTTTCTGCATTTATGTTTCCTGTTTCAGCATCTACATCAAATGAACTATTTTTTCCACTTATTTCTAAATCGCCATCTGGTCTAACACTAAATGTACCTGTTGCATTACCAGTAGAAAGACCACCATCTTTATAGAATTTTAATTTGCCATCACCTACTGCTAAATATGGACCATCAACATTTGTTATATCAATGCCACCAATGCTTATAGAACCATTTCCTTTGTCTTCTACAGCAAATATAGATTCTTCTTTAGATGTATTGCCAGATTTTATATCAACAATTGTATTATTTCCTTCTTCTGGATCTCCATTGATATAAACTCTATCATTTAGATTAATATTGTCATTTAATGATACTTCAACTTCACCACTATCTTCATTTGCACTTACAGTTATATTTTTACCACTAGCAAAATTCAATGTTGGACGAGTTTCTGGATTTACATTAATCTTATTACCAGCATCATCTGTTGCAGTCCATCCAGCAGTTACTTTATCAGATACCATTTGTAACTGACCTTCTGTTGCAGCTCTATCAATAACCACTTTATCAGTATCCCAAGTAGTATTAGAAAGACCAGTAATAGTAGAAGATTTCTTGCCAATATCGTCAAAAGTAGTACTAATATCAACTCCGCCAATAACAGCTCTTGCCTCTTTACTATCCAAAATAATATTAGAACCTACTTGAATAGTTCCATTTTCTCCATCTAATTCAATGTTACTAGAACCTGGTTTATTGTTTCCACCTAAATATACATTATCATTAAGATTTACTTGATAATCAACATGTCCATCAGGAGTATTATCATTAGATGTTACAGTAGTATTTACACCATCAGATAATGTTGTTTTAGAAGCTGCTGCTGCTTGTTTTAATTGTTCTTCTGTTGCTGCTCTTCCTACTGTTGCAAACGTTTCATCATCCAATGTCGTATTTGTAAGTCCTGTAATAGTTCCTTTATATACGCCATTATCTTCTCCGTTTATTACAACTCCACCTGCTTGGATTGTTTGTCCATTAATAACAGTAGTTCCGTTTCCGTATTTTTCAAACTTAACGCCATCTGGATTTACTGTTACTGTTGTATCTATGCCGTATGTTTCAGTATTATCTGCTTTAATGGATACACTACCATTTTG
>NZ_KB899586.1:0-36013 GCF_000378365.1 Megamonas rupellensis DSM 19944
AATTGCTTAGATAATGCCGTAATAGAAAATTTCTTTGGTTTACTAAAAAGCGAATTATTCTATTTAAAAAAATTCAAATCCGTTGAAGATTTTATAAAAGAGTTAAAATCTTATATAAAATATTATAATACAAAACGGATAAAGATAAAACTAAAAGGACTTAGTCCTGTAGAATACAGAATTAAGTTTCAATTAGTAGCCTAATTAATATGTCCAATATTTTGGGTGCACATCAAATAATCAGTTCTTTTTGCTTTTAATAGATTTTTAAGCGAGTGGAAATATCTTCAATATATTTTTCACTTGGTTGTGCTTCAATGCTACCAAATGGCATTTGTGCTGTTAATTTCCATGTATTAGGAATAGAGAATAATTCTTTGATTTTATCATCAATCAAAGGATTATAATGTTGAAGATTAGCTCCGATATTTGCTTGGCTTAATGCTGTCCAAATATTATTTTGAAGCATACCATTTGCTTGATTTGACCATGTGGAGAAATTTTCAGCATACATAGCATAAGTTTCTTTTAATTCATTAATGATTTCTGTGTCTTCAAAAAATAAGATAGTGCCAACGCCAGCTTTGAATTTATTGATTTTATTTTGAGCCACAGCGAAAGTTTCTTCTTTTTTAGCTAATTTTTCTTTTAAAATATCTGTAGTAATTTGCCAAATCTGTTGATGTTTTTCACCAAAGGCGATGATAACATTTGTTGTAGGATAGTTAAAAGCAGATGGGCTATATTTTAGGCAATCAGAGATGATAGAAGTTATTTCTTCATTAGATAAATTAACATTAGTGCCTAAATTATAGATGCTGCGACGATTTTTTAAGGCTTGTAAAAATTCCATGATAAATACCTCGATTATATATCTTTAGATAAAAATAGACGCAGTTATTACTGCGTCTAAAGATTATTTTATTCTTCGTCCATTTCGTAGTTGGAATAAACGTTTTGAACATCATCATGTTCTTCAAGCATATCGATAAGAGTCTGCATTTTTTCAGCGTCTTTGCCTTCAACTTTAACAGTAGTATCAGGAATCATAGTGATTTCGGATTCAACTGTTTCAATGTTGTTTTCTTCTAATGCTTGAGAGATTGCATCGAAATCTTCAGGAGCAGCAGTGATTTCAAAAGAATCATCTTCTGCTTTGAAGTCTTCAGCACCAGCATCAAGAGCAATCATCATGAGGCTTTCTTCATCATCGAAAGCTTCTTTGTCTACAACAAAGATTGCTTTTTTGTGGAACATCCAGCCTACGCAACCAGTTTCGCCGAGGTTTCCGCCGTATTTGGAGAATAAATGACGAATATCAGCAGCTGTACGATTGCGGTTATCTGTCATAACTTCGAGCATAACAGCAGAACCTGCTGGACCGTAACCTTCATAAATTAATTCTTCGTAATTGCTACCATCAGAAGCACCTAAGCCTTTTTGAATAGCACGATTGATATTATCTTTAGGAATATTGTTAGATTTAGCTTTGCTTAAAGCTAATTTAAGACGCATATTACCAGTAGGGTCAGCACCACCCATACGAACAGCAATAGTGATTTCACGACCAATTTTTGTAGTCATTTTTGCACGAATGGCATCATTTGCACCTTTTTTTCGTTTAATATTGGCCCATTTAGAATGTCCTGACATCTTTTAAACGCACTCCTTAATAAATTAAACTATAAATTATCTAATATGTACTAGATAAGTAAAGAAAATTTTAAGATTTAGATAAAATTTTGTAAGAAAATATCTTTTTAGAGTATACCATAAAAAAACGAGTATTTGCAAATCATTTAAAAGGTTCATTTCTTTATTGATTGAGAAATAAATTAAATATAGTAATTATAGTCTACTAATAAAGATAAAAAGCTAGAATATATCAATATTATTATGGAATATATTCTAGCTTTTTGTTTATAATTTTATGATTTTTATGCTTTGATTAGACGATAGAATTTCTTTTTACCTTTGCGAACGATCATATCGCCATTTGCAAGGTCTTCTGCTGTTAATACTTTTTCTACGTCAGTCCATTTGTCATCGCCAATGGATACACCATTTTGAGTGATTAAACGACGACCTGCACCTTTGGATTCAAATACTTTGTTATCTACTAAGATATCAAGTAATTTTTTGCCAAAGTCTGCTTCTGTAATAGTGATAGTTGGAGCATTGTCCATATTACCTTTACCACTGAAAAGAGCTTGAGCAGCTTCTTGAGCTTTTTTAGCTTCTTCTTCGCCATGAACGAGTTTTGTAACTTCATAAGCGAGAACTTGTTTTGCTTCGTTGATTTTTTGGTCTTTGTAGCTACCAAGGCGACGAACTTCATCCATTGGTAAGAATGTGAGAAGAGCAAGACATTTTTCTACGTCGCTATCAGCAACATTTCTCCAGTATTGATAGAAATCGTATGGAGAAGTTTTTTCAGGGTCGAGCCAAAGTGCGCCTTTTGCTGTTTTACCCATTTTTTTACCTTCACTGTTAGTGAGAAGGTTGAATGTCATACCATAAGAAGGTTTTGCTTCTTTACGACGAATGAGTTCAACACCAGCAATGATGTTAGACCATTGGTCATCGCCACCTAATTCAAGTACGCAACCATAATGGCGATTTAATTCCATGAAGTCATAAGCCTGCATGATCATGTAGTTGAATTCAAGGAATGTTAAGCCACGTTCTAAACGTTGTTTATAACATTCAGCAGTAAGCATGCGATTAACAGAGAAATGTGGACCAACATCGCGAAGTAATTCAATGTAATTTAATTTGCGAAGCCAATCGCCATTGTTGATCATTAAAGCTTTACCGTCAGAGAAATCGATAAAGCGTTCCATTTGTTTTTTGAAGCAATTGCAATTATGTTCAATATCTTCATCAGTTAACATTTTACGCATATCTGTACGACCAGAAGGGTCACCTACAGTACCAGTACCGCCACCAACTAAGCAGATAGGGCGATGACCTGCTTTTTGCATATGAGACATAGCCATTAAAGCTAAGAAATGACCAACATGAAGGCTGTCTGCTGTTGGGTCAAATCCCATATAAAATGTAACTTGCTCAGTTTCTAAAGCTTTTTTTAATTCTTCTTCGTGTGTTACTTGAGCTAAGTAACCACGTTCTTTAAGTGTATCAAATACGCTCACAAAAAGTCCTCCTAAATTTTGTATGATTATCTATTAATTTAACCCTTTGCCTTGTTGAATACTTGGTTCAGGTAAATTTTGCCTTGGAGCTGGAAGAGATGGTTGCTCTATATTTTCTTCAATTGGTTCATTTTCATCAATTGGTTGTTGAGCATCATTTGGGTTTGTCTGTTCATTATGAACAGGTTTTTGTTTATCAGGTGCTTCTTTTAATGGTTTTTCTTTTTCATGAGCAACATCTTTAGCTGTAGTTTTAGCATTGCTTTCTACATTTTGAACTGGATTATCAATGGAAGTGTCTGAACCATCAAAGTTTTTAGCAGGTATAGAAGCAAGTGCTGTTTTCATGAAGTTTTGCCAAATTTTCGCAGGTGTAGTACCACCAGTAATACCAGGCATAACATCATTATCATCACAGCCCATCCATACTACTGTTACTAAATCAGGTGTATAACCTGCAAACCAAGCATCTTGGTAATTATCGGTAGTTCCTGTTTTACCAGCAGCAGGTCTGTTGATATTAGCAGCTTTACCTGTGCCTTTAGTGATAACATCTTCAAGCATATCTGTTAATAAAGTAGCAGTGCGTTCAGATAAAACTTGTTTAGTTTCTGGTGTATGTTCATAAATAGTTTTGCCTTTGCGGTCAACGACTTTAACTATAGCAGTTGGTTTTGTATAAACGCCATGATTTGCAAAAGCGCTATAAGCACCAGCCATATCAAGAACTGTTACCCCATTTGTGAGACCACCGATGGAAGCAGCTAAGTTTTTATCATTTGCTTCATTAGAATTTAATTCTAATGTGGATATACCTAAATTTTGAGCTGTTAATAAAACTTTATCGATAGATAATTTTTCTGCTAAACGAATAGTAGGTATATTTAAAGAATTAATAGCTGTTTGACGCATGGAGACTGTACCTCTAAATGTACGGTCATAGTTTTGAGGTTGCCAATCACCTAATTTGAAAGGTTTATCCTCAATAGTAGTATCTGGTGTCATTTTATTTTCTAAAGCAGTTGCAAAAGTAAATGGTTTAAATGCTGAACCAGGTTGACGTACAGCAAGTACAGCACGATTGAATTGGTCAGTACCACGACCGCCAACCATAGCTTTGATATATCCTGTTTTAGGGTCGATAGCTACGAGTGCGCCTTGTGGTTGAGTAAGACCATTAGCATCATTGTAATAAGTTGGTAATAAACTATTTACAGATTGTTCAGCAGCTTTTTGCATGTTCATGTCAATGGAAACATAAATTTTTAAGCCTTCTTTATATACTGCATCAGCACCAAATTTATCAATCATTTCTTGAGTTACATAATCGATAAAATATGAAGCAGTATTATCATTTTCTTGTTCTTTAGGATTTACAAGTCGTAAACTTTCAGCTTTTGTTTTAGCTGCTGTAGTAGAATCAATATAGCCATATTTTACCATTTGGTCTAAGACCTCTGCTTTACGTTCATTAGCAGCACCTAAATTATTAAGTGGTGAATAATAATTTGGACTACGAGGTATACCAGCGAGCATTGCACATTCTGATAAATCTAATTGACTTACATCTTTGCCAAAATATGTCTGTGCAGCAGCTTGAACACCATAAGCACCTCTACCAAAATAAATTTGGTTGAGATACATTTCTAAAATTTCTTCTTTAGTATATTGTCTTTCTAAGCGAAGAGCAATGAAAAATTCTTGAATTTTTCGTTTGAATGTACGGTCCTGTGATAAAAAGGCATTTTTGGCTAATTGTTGAGTGATAGTACTACCACCTTCAGCCACTTCACCGCTTGTTAAATTAGAATAAATCGCACGGAAAATACCTCTAGGGTCAATACCGTTATGTTCATAAAAGCGATTATCTTCGACAGCAATAAAGGCATTTTGTAGATTAGCAGGGATTTTATCTAAAGTCACTAATGTACGATTTTCAGTAGCGTGAATATTAGTGATTAGATTGCCATTCATATCGAGAATTTGAGAAGAAGCAGGTGGGTGAATATCAGAAACATCTTTATCACCATCAAGGCCAATAGCAACTAATCCACAACCAACACCTAAAAATACAACTATAAATAGCGTTAAAAGCGCTAAGAAAAATTTTTTGAAGCCAAAAGATTTTTTCTTATTTTTTTTATCAGTTGTATGATTAGAGGTTGATTTTTTTTCGTTAAAAGGCTGTTTATCCATAGAATACACCTCAAATATTTATAATACTATGTTTAGTTTTGGTAAAAATATAGTAATTATTTGCGTTATTTTAATTTTACAGCGGTTACCCCACTACCGCCTTCGTCCATATCACCAAGAGTATAGCTTAAAACATTGCGATGATTTTTGAGATATTCTTGAATACCTTTGCGCAGAGCTCCTGTACCTTTACCATGAATGATTAATACTCTTGATAAACCAGAAATTACAGCATCATCAAGATATTTGCTAACAACTTCAATAGCTTCATCAACCATTAAGCCTCTGATATCTACTTCTGTACTAATTTGGCTGACTTTAACTAGCATATTGAAGCCACCAGCTTTTTTAGATGGTGCAGTTTCTTTTACTTTAACAGCATGAGAAACGAAAGAGCAATCTTTAGCTTTAACATTCATTTTTAAACTGCCCAATTGAACAGTTAATTCTTTACCACTGATATCAGTGATAGTTCCTTTTTGGCGAAGTTTATTTACATATACGATATCACCAACAGCAATAGTTTTGATATCGACAGCTTCACCAGGTTTATTTGGGTCATCATTTTGTTGACTTACTTTATCCAAACGACCACGTAATTTATGACGAGCAGCATCTATTGTTTCCTGACGTTTTTTCATTCCTTGGTCGTTGAATTGAGCTTTCAATTCCTTGATGATTTCTTCAGATTCGCGACGAGTACGGCGAAGTAAACTAGCACATTGTTCTTTAGTTTTACGAAGTGTTTGCTCTTTTTTCTTAGCCATTTCTTGCTTCATATCGGCAAGTTGTTTTTCTAATTTTTCAATGCGTTGTTGACGTTCAGCAATATCAGCATTTTTTTGTTCATACATCAATTTTTCATTTTCTAGTGTATTTAATACATTTTCAAATTGAGCATGGTCTGCTTTGATGAGTTGTTGAGCACGTAAAATCAAAGTATCTGATAAACCTAATCTTTTACTTATAGCAAAAGCATTACTAGCCCCTGGCGTACCTATCAATAATCGGTAAGTAGGGAGAAGGGATTTGATGTCAAATTCCACACAAGCATTTTCAATGCCTTCTTTAGAATAAGCAAAAGTTTTTAACTCGTTATAGTGAGTAGTAGCTACAGTGCAAGCGCCAATTTCCATCAATCTTTCTAAAATTGACATGGCAAGGGCAGCACCTTCTTCTGGGTCAGTACCAGAACCAACTTCATCTAATAAGAGTAAGTCATCATGTTCAATATTGTTTAAGATATTTACGATATTGCGCATATGAGCAGAAAATGTACTGAGGCTCTGTTCAATACTTTGCTCATCACCGATATCAGCATAGACATTTTGGAAAATGGAAATTTTGGAACCAGATTGAACAGGGATAAAAAGACCAGATTGAGTCATTAAAACTAATAAGCCTAAAGTTTTCATGCTCACTGTTTTACCGCCTGTGTTTGGCCCTGTAATCAATAAAGTGCGATATCCTTCACCAAGTCTGATATCAATAGGAACGACGTTATCTTTATTGAGTAATGGGTGGCGAGCTTTAGCTAAATTGACAATACCTTCATCATTGATTTCTGGCATAGTAGCGTGCATTTTACGAGCTAATTTTGCTTTAGCAAAAGCAAAATCCAATTGAGCCATGATTTCGCAGTTGTGAAGTAAGCTATCAGCATTTCTAGCAATTTTTTCAGAAATTACTTTTAAGATACGTTCAATTTCACGTTTTTCATCAATAACTAATTGTTTAATATCATTGTTTAAGTCAACAATGGACATAGGTTCAATAAACAAAGTAGAACCACTAGAGGATTGGTCATGTACGACACCTGGGAATTGTTGACGATATTCTTGTTTGATAGGGATAACATAGCGTTCATCACGGATAGTAACGATATTATCCTGAAAATATTTTTGATAATCAGGATTTTTTAAGATACCGTCAAGATTTGTTTTGATGCGACGCTGAGAAGATTTGATTTCACGGCGAATACGCATAAGTTCAACACTAGCACTATCACGCATAGAACCATGTTCATCAACAATATTATCTATTTCGCGTTCTAGTTGCCCCAAAATTTCAATAGATTTAGCCCATTCTTTAAATTGAGGGCTATCTATTTCTAATTCTTTGAAGAATTTTTTGAGATTACGCATTGCGTACATGGTATTTAAAATATCGAGTAATGAATTTATTTCAATTACTAGACCTAAAGATGTTTTCTTTAATAATGAACGAATATCATGAATACCGCCAAAAGGTGGTTCAGAGCTAATTAAAATGTTACTAGCTTCTTGTGTATGTGAAAGATTTTCAATTACTTCGTCAATATCGCTACTTGGTAATAGTTTTTCAGCAAGTTCTTTTCCCATACTAGAAGTAGCCATATTTTGTAGCATAGTAATAATTTTGGCATATTCTAAAGTTTTAAATACGGATTGATTCATTTGTTAAAAAGATACCTTCCTTAAATTATTCTACTCCACGGAAGTAATGACCACGAGTAATATTTTGTTCATATTTAGTGATATTTTCAGGCATTAAAGCAAGATGATTTTTGCCTTCGATGATGATTTCTTTATAGAGTTTAGTGAATTTAGCTAATTTTTCTTTGGACATATATCTGCCATCTAAGCGAATGCGGTCAATATGAAGATTAGTAAATTCTGGAACATGAGCTAGCATATTTAACTCTTTAGCATTTAATAAATGCATATGACAATATTGGTCTGTTACGATAGGGAATTTTTCATTTTTGCGGTCGCAAAGCCAATAATTATTTTTTTCGCAAGGTTTTGTACAAGTACCTTTATCTAAATTGCCTAAGAAACTGCCAAGCACACAATATTCAGATACCATAAGTTCCATATTGCCATGAACGATACATTCAAGAGGTAATGTAGAAGCTTCATTTAATGTTTTTATCTGTTTAAAGTTTAATTCAGGGGAAACAGTAGCTCCCTTAATGTCATAATTATTTAGGAAAGTTAAAGTTACATCATTATAGACATTGAAGGAGAAGTCTGCCCAGATAGTGATATCTGTAAATTGTTTGATTAAGTACATTTGCGCTAAAGTATGTGCATAAATCATATCTGGAGCGATATCTTTTATTTTTGTAAGCCAATTTGTAAAAGCTGTTTGTTCATTATCGCGCATGATACGAGGTGTAGCAAAAGCAATTTTAATATTAGCTTCACGGCAAAGTCTTGTAGCTTCAGCATACATTTCAGCAGTGATGAATTGATGATTATAAGATTCACCACCGAATAAAACAATATCTGCTTGATTATCAATAGCTGTCTGTACTTTAGCAATAGTATCAACAGCGACTACAAGTTGAGGTTTATTTGTTTGATTGAATGATTTGGAAGCTAAATCCTGTTGCCAAATAGTATTATCAATTTTAGCAATCTGTGGACGATGATAAGCTTCAAGGCGCATGGACATTAATTTTTCAATTAATAAGCGACGAGTATCATTCATGACGCTCATAGGCACAATGACATTTTCATCAATATTGCAAGATAAATTTTCTAATTGATAAATAGTATTGCCTAAACGTTCCATTTGTTTTTGTACTGTTGATTTATCCATAGCGCGTTTTAGAGCTGTTTCCACAATGAAATCGCTAGTTATTTGAGCGCTATAACCATCTTCATCAGTAGCTTTTAACATAAAAGGCTCATTGAGTTTAGCGATGGCTTCGATATTTAAATTTATTTTGCGTATTGGTGAAGCACTAGTATAATAACTGCGAGCTTTTTGCATGAGATTAGCATCAAAAACTTTAAATATACGGTCATGTGGGTGTACGCGATTTGGTACAGGAATGATGACTTCCATGCCAGCACTAGCAGAAGTTATTTCTTTATTTTTATAGATGATTTTAGATACATTAGTACTTACGCGACCGCCGACTTTTACCCAGAAATCAATAGTATCACCGATATTTACATCATCAGTGAGTTTCATGATAGCTTGACGTTTGTTATCATCATAGCGAATTACTCTACCTACGAGGCGACCACGATTGTTTGGTCGTTTATCGCTCATCATGAATTTACCTTGTTTTTTCTCTAAATAAGCAGTAGTAAAATCACGATTGAATATTTGAGAAAGATTTTTTTGAATATCTTCTTGAACTTCTGTATGGCTATAATAAGAGTCGATTTTTTGGCGGTAAGCGTCAACAACGACAGCTACATATTCTGGTTTTTTCATGCGTCCTTCAAGTTTTAAAGAAACGACACCAGCTTCGATAAATTCAGGAATTAATTCAAGTGTATTCATGTCGCGAGGGCTCAATAAATATTGTCCAGCATCTTTTAAAACATTGTTATTATTTTTATCAACTAAAGTATAAGGTAGACGACATGGTTGAGCACAGCGACCACGGTTACCACTTCTGCCACCAATCATACTACTCATTAAGCATTGACCGGAATAGCATACACATAAGGCACCATGAGCGAAAACTTCAATTTCTACATCGCTATTACGGCAGATATGAATAATATCTTTTAATGTTACTTCACGAGATAAAACGACACGTGAAAAACCAAGTTCTTGAAGAGCAAGAACACCAGCTAAATTATTCACTGTCATTTGTGTACTAGCGTGTAATGGTAAATCAGGAGCTACAAGTTGAGCTAAACGTGCAGCACCTAAATCTTGAACGAGTACAGCATCAGCACCTATTTCATAAAGAAAACGAAAATAATCTGCAAGTGCAGGTATTTCAGAATTGTCTACTAAAGTATTTACAGTTACATGGATTTTTACATTGCGTAAATGAGCAAATTCAATGGCTTCTTTTAAGCCTTGTTCATCAAAATTATTGGCATAAGCTCTTGCACCGAACATTTTGCCTGAAAGATAAATAGCATCAGCACCACTTTCTACAGCGGCTTTTAATGCTTCCATACTTCCAGCAGGGGCTAATAATTCTATCAAAATATTTTCCTCCAGTTATTTTCTTAGCTTATTATAATACACAGAGTATAAAAAATAAATGGTAGTGCCATTAAAATGCCTACCATTAGTGTATGTCTTCATGTTATTTTTTAGCTTATTTATGTTTATTAGAGCGATTTTCATCAAGAATATCCCAAAATTCATTATAATCTTTTTTCAAGCGAATTAATTGTTCAGCTATTTGAAGTGCCGTCAATACTGCTACTCTATCTGGTGGCAAATATTGGTTTTGTTTAGTCATAAGACGAATATTTTCATCTACTATTTTAGCAGCTTCTTGAATGTCATTGATATCACTATCTTTAGAATAGCGGAGAGGATATTTTACTCCCAAAATTTCTACAGTTACTTTGTTATTCATAAAATCACCTTAATATTTTAAAATAAGCCATGATATATTTAGTATATCAATATTATATACTAATACTATTTTTATAGCAAAGTATTTTACAAGATATTCATTTGACACTAATTTATATATTTTTTAAAATGTAATAAATATCTATGGAGAAGTAAAAAATGAAATTTAAATCATATATAAAACAAAAATGGTTATTATCAATTATAGCAGTAACTTTAATGATTGTTTATTACTTGAATTTTATTCAACTACCTCCTGCTGTATCTGTGGAATTGCAACAAAACTATAAATATAAATTGATTTTGATACCATTAGATACAAGACCGCCATGTCAAAAAATGGTGGTAGATGCAGGAAAGATGGCAGGTGTACAGATTATAACACCGCCGTCAGAGATAATGGATTATTATACTAAAGAAGGCGATACAAAAAAAATACAAAAATGGCTGATGGATAATATTGATAAATCAGATGGGATAATTGTGTCTATTGACCAATTATTGCATGGAGGTTTATTAGCTTCACGTGAATCAGGGACGAAACAAGATGAGTCGCAAATTTTATTAAAATTTATGCGTGATTTGAAAATAAAAGCGAAAGATAAACCAATTTATGCTTTTAATGTTTTGCCAAGGATAACACCACCGCCAACTTTAGAAAGTGATAGTAAAAAAATGATAAAAATATCTCGTCTTATTGATGAGATAAGTATTTTTGAAAATGAAGATGATATAAAATTATTGGCAGATTTAAAAGAAGATATAAAACAAGAAGACTTAGATATTTATTTAGATTTATTTAGACGCAATACAGCTTTAAATAAAGAATTAATAAATCTAGCTAAAGAAGGCATCATAACAAAATTAGTGATTGGTCAAGATGATGGTGAAGATTTTGGCATACCAAATATGGAGAAAAAAAGTCTTGTAAATTATGTGCATTCTTTAGGTATTAGTAATGATGTTGTGATGATAACTAAAGGTGCAGATGAGGTGGCTTTATCACTATTAGCTAATTTTGTGCAGATGAAGGAAAATTATCAACCTAAAGTATATGTAGAGTATAATGATGAGAAAGCTATGCGCACAGTTATGCCATTTATGGCAGGTTCAGTAGGTTCTACAGTAGAAGAAAAATTAGTGATGGCAAATGCTAAAAAAGTAAATTCACCACAAGAAGCTGGCTTGATTTTATATGTTTTTATTGGTAATGATGAAAATATGTTTACACAGAGACAATCTGCATTAAAGATAAAAAAATATTTAGAGCAAGGTAAAAAAGTCGCTTTAGTTGATTTAAGTAAGCATTTTTCAGCAAATGAAGTATTATTTCCTACATTATTAAAAGAGGATGTGCCGATTAATGAATTAACTTCTTATGCTGGTTGGAATACAGCTAGTAATTCCATTGGTACGGCACTGGCGAATGCTGTTATTTATAAGGCGATAAGACCAACATTTAATACAACAAATGATATGCTTGCTGTAGAGTATAATCGTTTAAATATAAATTATGAAAGATTTCTAGAAGATTATTATTATTTAAAAGAAGTGATTGATGTAATGAATATTACCTTGAAAAATCATGGTTATGAAAATGTAAATGATTTAGATATGGAACATAATTATATTTGGATGAATAAATTACTACAATCTGATATGCAAAAGCGAGCAAATCAATTAAATAATAGTGAAGTTTTTAAAATACCTTTTAAAGTACAAACGCCAGAGGGAGTATTTGACTTGACTATTCGTAATTTGCAGGTTGATGTATTTTTCCCATGGCCAAGGACTTTTGAAGTATATTTAGATGTAAGATTAAATTTATATAGATTAAATAATTAAATATACAAATTTAAGGAGTGACTTTTTTGGTAGAAACATTGATTATGGTATTAGGTGTAATAGCAGGATTTAGCCTGTTAAAAGTGAAAGAACATAGGCGAATAGCTGTGGTAAATTTAAATAATAAGGTACAGTTAATAGCAGTAGCTTTGATTATTTTTATCATGGGAATAAATTTAGGTAGTATGGAAGATTTTGCACATAAGATGTTGACCATGGGATTACAAAGTTTGGTATTTGCTATAATTCCTACAGTATTTTCCGTAATTATAGTATACATTTTTAGCAAATTATTTATTGTAAAAAATTAAATAGTAAAAGAAGGTTTGTAGATGGTTTATATTGCATTATGTGCATTAATTTTAGGAATTATTTTTGGTCAATTTGTACTTGATAGTACATGGCATGATTTATGTAGTGAATTAGCAGATTATGTCTTATATTTATTGATGTTTTCTGTAGGTATAAGCTTGGGTATGAATGAATCAATAATTGAGAAGATAAAAAATTATAATTTGACAATATTATTGATTCCTATAGGTGTAATTATTGGGTCTGTTTTTGGCGGATTTATTTGCAGTTATATTTTTGATATGAATTTGGTATATAGTTTATCTATTGGTGCATCTATGGGCTGGTATAGTTTATCAGGGGTAATGCTTGAATCACTAGCAAATGCACAGATAGGCACAATAGCCTTTTTGAGTAGCTTGATGAGAGAATTTATCGCTTTTATGATGATTCCAGTTTTAATAAAATATTTAAATACATATGCAGCTATAGCAGCGGCAGGAGCTACAAGTGAAGACACTACTTTGCCAATGCTTATAAAATATAGTAGTGAAGAATTTATTATTATATCTGTAATTAATGGTGTATTATGTTCAGTAGCCGTACCAATTTTAATAAACTTTTTCTTTTCCACATTATAAAATTAATAAAAAAAGCTGTAACATTGAGAAATTCTCTTTGTTACAGCTTTTATTTTTTGTACAACACTTGTTAAAGTTAAATAAGACAGGTAGAAAGAGTGATTTTGCATGGTTAAAAGATTCAAATACAACACTTGTTAAAGTTAAATTTACACCTTGACTTTAAAATTTTTATATGCTAAATACATTCAAATACAACTCTTGTTAAAGTTAAATAAGAATGCTTTAAACATGATGTTTTAAAATTATAATTCAAATACAACTCTTGTTAAAGTTAAATAATTCGACCAGTTTAAAAATAAGATTATTACACAATTCAAATACAACTCTTGTTAAAGTTAAATATAGTTCAATCAGTTAGTAAAACAGATAAAACAATTAATTCAAATACAACACTTGTTAAAGTTAAATAGCTACATTTTGCAGATTAAATAAAGACAAATTTCCATTCAAATACAACACTTGTTAAAGTTAAATGATAAAAGTTCAGGAGATATAGATATAAATACTACAATTCAAATACAACACTTGTTAAAGTTAAATAAAATATTAAAAATAATATTGACATGCCCTCTTAAATTCAAATACAACACTTGTTAAAGTTAAATCTCTTATTGGGTGCTAGAGGAAACAACAGAAGAAACATTCAAATACAACACTTGTTAAAGTTAAATAGTTAAAGAAGGAACTAAGCTATTAAGTAATGGATCATTCAAATACAACACTTGTTAAAGTTAAATTGTTTGTATATCAATTAATATGTGAAAACAGTTATGAATTCAAATACAACACTTGTTAAAGTTAAATCTGCTGTTTTTAATACACCAACTGTATTATTTACAGAATTCAAATACAACACTTGTTAAAGTTAAATTGTGTATTTAGCATCTGTGCTTTGAGTATTGTCAAATTCAAATACAACACTTGTTAAAGTTAAATCTAAAAGAAACAAGAACCAATCTACATTATAAACAATTCAAATACAACACTTGTTAAAGTTAAATTTTAAAACTTATTGACATATTATCTCGTGCTGCTTTATTCAAATACAACACTTGTTAAAGTTAAATGATCAAAAATATATACATCAGGTTTTACTTCTTTAAATTCAAATACAACACTTGTTAAAGTTAAATGAAAAAATATATACATTTTCCTTTAAATGAAATAGAATTCAAATACAACACTTGTTAAAGTTAAATTAAAAAATTTTGCTTTAAATGTTAAAAACATTTTTAATTCAAATACAACACTTGTTAAAGTTAAATAGTAAAGGAGAAAAATTAAATGTGTGATAATTGGAAATTCAAATACAACACTTGTTAAAGTTAAATCTATATTGGTTTTATAATTTTAGGAGGGATTAAATAATTCAAATACAACACTTGTTAAAGTTAAATCTAAACGTTTTATTATGGCTTTATCTAAATTAAGCTAATTCAAATACAACACTTGTTAAAGTTAAATAAACAGTGTGGATTTGATGAATTCATAATCAAATAATTCAAATACAACACTTGTTAAAGTTAAATTTCAGTAGTCTGCTGAACTTTTTTCAGTAGCACTAATTCAAATACAACACTTGTTAAAGTTAAATTCAATCAACACAGCTACAGGAGCAAGTCAGCACTTATTCAAATACAACACTTGTTAAAGTTAAATTATATCCTAATATTCGCCAATCTAAAATATACCATATTCAAATACAACACTTGTTAAAGTTAAATGGGAAAAAGAGATAGCCCACGATTTAATTTGTTCAGAATTCAAATACAACACTTGTTAAAGTTAAATGGACGCAATTATACAGTGGGGATTTTTTAAAAAAAATTCAAATACAACACTTGTTAAAGTTAAATTAATGTAGAAATGTTATATAGTTCTTGGGAAGCTAAATTCAAATACAACACTTGTTAAAGTTAAATACTTATGGGACTTGCTAAACTTACTTTGCCTAGTTTATTCAAATACAACACTTGTTAAAGTTAAATTTAGAGTAGAAAAACCAGCAGAAGGTAGCCAAAACAATTCAAATACAACACTTGTTAAAGTTAAATTCATTTACTTGAAAAATTTTATAAACTTCTTCTTATTCAAATACAACACTTGTTAAAGTTAAATAATAAAACCAACTATAGATAAAATGAATGATATTGTATTCAAATACAACACTTGTTAAAGTTAAATTTAGTTCTGCCGATATGATATATTACTTTAAACAAAATTCAAATACAACTCTTGTTAAAGTTAAATATTTACAAACCTGCTAGAGATTTAGAAACAGATGAATTCAAATACAACTCTTGTTAAAGTTAAATGATTGTATAGTTATTATCCAATCCTTAGCTTCTATTCAAATACAACTCTTGTTAAAGTTAAATCCAGGAGGAATGATTTTTCCCCAAGGTGCAAAAGAATTCAAATACAACTCTTGTTAAAGTTAAATTTGACATAAATAATAATTCTATTATCACAGTAGAATTCAAATACAACTCTTGTTAAAGTTAAATACAGCACTAGCTACACCAAAAGCTGTCTCCTTTGCTATTCAAATACAACTCTTGTTAAAGTTAAATTCGTTTCCAATTACTAGGTTCACCTTTTACAAGACCAATTCAAATACAACTCTTGTTAAAGTTAAATAAACTATTATTATTTACTGCTCTATTAAAAGATTGTATTCAAATACAACTCTTGTTAAAGTTAAATTTAGCTTCTGCATTATCTAAAAGTGTAGCACACGTAATTCAAATACAACTCTTGTTAAAGTTAAATCTGCTCATCTCAACTGCTCGCGGGCTTCGTTAGTGTATTCAAATACAACTC
The DNA here is from genome assembly GCF_000378365.1 of Megamonas rupellensis DSM 19944. Classification (NCBI taxonomy): domain Bacteria; kingdom Bacillati; phylum Bacillota; class Negativicutes; order Selenomonadales; family Selenomonadaceae; genus Megamonas; species Megamonas funiformis. Next base: position 16,280 of record NZ_KB899586.1, read on the forward strand.
TTGTTAAAGTTAAATATTATTCATATTGACCTTCTTTCATGACCTTTTTAATTCAAATACAACTCTTGTTAAAGTTAAATGTAAATACGGGAAACGGAACAGTTAGAGTTATTTTATTCAAATACAACTCTTGTTAAAGTTAAATTTTTTACCATCGTCTGCATAGCCTTCACAGATACATATTCAAATACAACTCTTGTTAAAGTTAAATAAATTAAAGAAAAACAATAAAGAAGGTAATAATCAATTCAAATACAACTCTTGTTAAAGTTAAATATGACACAATTAACATCTGGGTATGTTATCTACTTATTCAAATACAACTCTTGTTAAAGTTAAATAAATTCATCACCTTGTAGCTTGCCACTACCTAAGGCTATTCAAATACAACTCTTGTTAAAGTTAAATTAAATTATAAAACTAATTCTATATTTACAGATTTAATTCAAATACAACTCTTGTTAAAGTTAAATAAATATGTATTCTCTAAATGGATTTTATAAAAAATTATTCAAATACAACTCTTGTTAAAGTTAAATGCCAGTAAAATCAATACTTTTATAAATAATTATAGTTTATAAAGGTTGAAATATCAATATTTATGAAAATTTTTACCAGCGATTGAGATTGATTTTTTGATTTTTAATAAATCCTTTATTTATAAGGATTTCAGGTTTTAAGCTAAAAAATGGCTGGGAAAATAAAAAGGCACTTGTTTACACAAATGCCTTTAAATAATTATTTTACATTAGCAAAAGCTTGTTTTAAGTCATCTAAAATATCATTGATATCTTCAAGACCTACAGAGAAACGAACCATACCGCTATTGATACCAGCAGCTTCAAGTTGTTCATCTGTCAATTGACGATGTGTTTCACTTGCTGGGTGAAGAACACAAGTACGAATATCGGCAACATGAACTTCATTAGAAGCTAATTTTAAGGAGTCCATGAATTTGACAGCGTTTTCTTTACCACCTTTGATTACGAAAGTGATAACACCACTGCAACCTTTTAAATATTTTTTAGCAAGAGGATAAGATTCATTGCTTTCAAGAGCAGGGTACATAACGCTTTCTACTTTATCATTGCTTTCCAAATATTTAGCAACAGTAAGAGCATTTTCGCAGTATTGTTTCATACGTACAGGTAAAGTTTCTAGACCTAAGTTTAATAAGAATGCAGAATGTGCAGCTGGATAGCAACCGAAATCACGCATTAACTGCATTCTAGCTTTTAAAATATAAGCTTGTTTACCATAAGTTTTTGTATAGGAAAGACCATGATAAGATGGATCTGGTTCTACTAATTCAGGGAAATTACCATTGTCCCAATTGAAATTACCGCTATCAACGATTACGCCACCGATTTGAAGTGCATGACCGTCCATATATTTACTAGTGGAATGAGTAACAATATCAGCACCAAATTCAAATGGTTTGCATAAGATAGGAGTTGCAAAAGTGTTATCCACAATTAAAGGAACACCATGAGCATGAGCGATATTTGCATAACGTTCGATATCAAAAACAGTCAATGCGGGATTAGCTAAAGTTTCACCAAAAACAGCTTTAGTATTAGGTTTAAAAGCAGCATGAATTTCTTCATCAGTAGCATCATGACCAACAAAGATACATTCAATACCTAATTTTTTTAAAGTGAAAGCGAAAAGATTTACAGTACCACCATAGATTTGAGTAGTAGAAATAAAGCTATCACCAGCATTACAGATATTTAAAATAGCAAGTAAGTTAGCAGCTTGACCAGAAGTAGTGCACATAGCACCAACGCCACCTTCAAGGTCAGCAATTTTATTTTCAACAGCCATGACTGTAGGATTAGCAAAACGAGAATAAATTAAAGATTTAGTAGGTTCATCGAAAACAGCAGCAACATCATCAGTAGAGTCATAAACATATGTAGTGCTTTGCACAATTGGCATGACACGAGGTTCAGTATTTTTAGGGCTGTATCCAGAATGTAAACATTTAGTAGCATCTTTCATAAAAAAATAGCCTCCTTAGTAAAATATAAATTATATTATAAAACATTATAGACAAAATAGAAAGTATTTATATACATGAAGAAAATTATTTATTGTAAATATGTTTAAAAGCTGAATATATTTTTAAAAGAAAAAACTAGCAAGTAAAATAAATACCTGCTAGTTTTTTGTTTAAACATCTTTAGAGGAAATATATTTAATAATACCAAATCCTAAAATCAAAGTTAAAGCACAGATAAAAATTTCTTCATTTTGCGGAATACCTGGATAAAGCTCCAAGATAGAACCTAAAATGAATCCAAGGATAATTAAAAAAGTAGGTTGAGGATAGTTTTGCATAAGATTTTCTAATAATTTAGTAGTTAGTAAAATACCCACAACTAGACCAAATCCTAATGGAATTAAAAATGGTAAATAAAATTCAGAAGCCGCACGCATAGTTTCATCGTATAATCCCATCAATAAAAGCATATAAGAAACGCTTATTCCTGGTAGAACAAGTGCAATAGCAGCTATAAAACCAGCAACAACTAATAATAAATAAGTGTACCAATTAGTAGCATCATTTGTAGTTACATTACTGATAGGAGACATTTCAAAAAAGAGAACAATTAAAAAGCCAATAGCGACATATATAGGGACTGTCCAGGAAAATTTAGTTAATTTAGCCTCGCGAAACATCAAAGGCACACTGCCTGCTACAGCACCCATAAAGAAATAAAGCATAGGCATAGGATAAGTTTCAATTAAATGCAAAATAGGTTTAGAAAAAGAAACAATACCTATTAAAGAACCTGCTAAAAATATAGTTAAAAAAAGAGAATTTCTAAATTTATTTTTCATGAATGAACTTACAGAAGAAATTAATTTAGTATAAATCCCAAGTATCATAGCCATAGAACCGCCACTAACACCAGGAACTAACATGGTAGAACCAACAACTAACGACTTAGCAAAAGTTACAACATAATTTCTCATAAAAGTAAACAAAACCCCTTTTAAAATAAAAAATAAATTGACAATAAAAAAGACATAGCCTATAAAAGGTTATGTCTAATATGAGATTTTCAAAACATACTATAATTGTATAGTTTGTAAAAAATAAAGTCAATTAACAAAAAAAGATTTTACAAAGATTTTACAAAATCAAATCATCAATTGGAAAAGAAAATGAAAGACAACATAAAATAGATGTCGTTAAAAAATAGCAAGCTTAGCAAAAGTCTAGACGAAAAAATAAATAAAAAGCGATGTAAAAACATCGCTCTAATTTAACCAAATAAAATCATATAATCACATATCATTTAAAATTTTAACGAAATCTTCCCTACAAACAGCCGAATTAAACTTCTGTCTCAAACTAGCACTGCCATACAAGCCATGAGTATACCACGTAGCATGTTTTCTCATCTCACGAGGACCAATATAATCGCCCTTCCATTTCAAAAGCATATCCAAATGTTCTAAAATAACCTGTTTTCTTTCATCAATGCTAGGTTCACCAGGATCAACACCAGTAAATAAAAATTCTTTAAAACGGCGGAAAATCCAAGGATTACCCTGAGCCCCACGACCAATCATGACAGCATCACAACCAGTACGTTCAAAAATATTTTTTAAATCCTGGCAAGTTCTAACATCACCATTACCAATTACAGGAATATCAACAGCCTGCTTAACCTCGCGAATAATATCCCAATCGGCATGACCACGATAAAATTCTTCCCTAGTTCTGCCATGAACAGCAATAGCATCAAGCCCAGCTTTTTGAGCAAGACCAGCCATTTCAACGACATTACAGTGTTCACTATCCCAGCCCTTACGCATTTTCACAGTAACAGGCATATCTTTTACAGCTTCACGAGTAGCACACATTATTTCATATGCTAAAACCGGATCTTTCATTAAAGCTGAACCCTCATTATTGCGTACAATCTTCGGTGCAGGGCACCCCATATTTATGTCAATCATATCACAACAATTCAAAGAAGCTACAAAACTAGCTGCTTTATACATACGTTCAGGATTGCCACTGAATAATTGAATAGCTAAAGGTCTTTGTTCAGGAACAGTCTTTAACATTTCTAAAGTTCGTTCATTGCGAAAATTAATACCTTGGTCGCTGACCATTTCAGAATAAACGAGACCACAGCCCATACGTTGAGCTAAAATACAATAAGCAGTATCAGTTACACCAGCCATAGGTGCTAAAAATACGGGAGTAGTTATTTCTAAGTTTCCTATTTTCATAAATTATTTGAAGGCTTATTTTTTAACCTTTCTAAGTACCCCTTTCTTGAAGCAGCATTACGTTCATAGAGAACGCGAAGACCAGTCAAAGTTAAGAAATGATCTGTTTTATCAATAGTGCTAGACTCTTCCGCAATCATGCGAGCAAGTCCACCAGTTGCGATTACAGTCATATCTTTACCATATTCTTTTTTTATACGATTTACAATACCATCTATTTGCCCTACAGCACCATAGATAATACCAGATTGCATATTTGTAATAGTATTATGGCAAATTACATTTTTAGGAGTAACAAGTTCTATACGAGGCAAATTAGCAGCCTTTTGGAATAAAGCATCTGCTGACATGCCGATACCAGGAGCTATTACGCCACCTAAAAAATCACCTTTATCATTTACTACATCAAAAGTAGTAGCAGTACCGATATCGATTACAATTAAAGGACCACCATATTGTTCAAAAGCACCAACAACATTTACAATACGGTCAGCACCTAAAAGGCGTGGATTTTCATAAACTAAGCGAATGCCAGTTTTTATACCAGGACCTACAAGTAATGGTTTTATTTTGAAATAACGTTCACACATTTTACTAATAGGAATAACAAGAGGTGGAACAACAGATGAGATAATAATATCATCAATATCGTTCATATCCATACCTTGGAAACGGAACAGTTCGTTTATGAGCATACCATACTCATCGCCAGTTTTTTGTCGGTCGGTGGAAATTCGCCAATGACGATAAAGTTTTTTACCATCATAAGCCCCCATAACGATATTACTGTTACCAATGTCAAAAACTAAAAGCATTTTATCCTCCATCTGTGAGTTTAGCGGTTTTGTACTGGTCGAATAGAAACATCGCCTGCTAACACACGTTTTATTTGTCCATCAATATTTACAAGAAGAGCACCATCATCATCAATATCCACGGCAATTCCTTCTAAGACTTCATTTGTGCCGATTACACGGATATGTTGATTTAAAGTAATGGAGTATTTACGCCATTCATCAAGAATAGGTGCAAAACCTTCCTCTTGACAGATTATATACAAATGTTCTAAGTAATACAAGATTTTATTTAAAAGTTTTAAACGAGAAATTTTTTTACCTGTAATTTGACTTAAAGAAGTAGCGATATTTTGAATTTCTTCAGGCATTTCTTCTTTATCAATATTGACATTAATTCCCATACCAATAATGATGTAATTTATGCAATCCATTTCAGCATTCATTTCTGTCAAAATACCTACTAATTTTTTTCCTTCATATAAAACATCATTAGGCCATTTAATACCCACTTTTACACCAGTAACATCTTCGATAGCTTTGGTGATAGCAGTAGCAGCCATCAATGTGCATTTTGGTGCTTCTTGAGGTAAAAATTTTGGTTTTAAAATGACAGAAAACCAAATCCCTTTATATTTAGGAGAAAAGAAAGAGCGAGATAATCTGCCTCTACCACCACCTTGTTCTTCACTGATGATGATAGTACCATCTTTAACACCTTGAAGTGCTACTTTTTTAGCTTGAGTATTTGTGGAGTCTACAGTTTCAAAATATAAAATTTCAGAACCTAATATTTTAGTAGTGAGAGAAGATTTTATTTCTTCACTTGATAATAAGTCTGGAGAGTCAATCAAACGATAACCACTTCTAGGAACACTTTCAATATTATAGCCATTATCACGTAATGCTTTTATATGTTTCCAGATAGCAGTTCGAGATACTTTTAGCGTATCAGCTAAGTATTCACCAGATAAAAATTTGTTGCCATTTTGTTTTAATAAATTTAAGATTTGAGAACGCATAATAAAAATTGTTATAAAATAACAATAGCTACCCTCTTTTCTTTAAGATTTTGATAGGTGATATAAATATAATAAATAGATTAATAAAAATCTTGATTGTTAAAATATATAATAGCCTAACAAAGTCATATTCGCAATAAAGTTAGATAATAAATTTTAGAAGAAAAAAGGATTTTTACAAATTTTAGTAAAATATAATATATATATCTTTAAATATCTTTAAGAATTAGATTATATTTTATAAATTGGAGGTAGATTATGATGATGGCATTAAACTTTCAGGCAAAAAAACATGAAGAATTGATTATGTCACGCAAAAAAAATTGTACTGTTCGCTTAGGAGATGTTCGCAGTCAATATCCAGAAAGTTCTATAGTGTGGATTACTACTGGTAAAAAATATGAAGTGAAAAAAAGATTATATACAGCAATCATTGATAAAGTTCGCGTAAAAAAATTCGCTGAATTAACTTCAAGAGATTTAGGTCATCAAAATCCAGAAATTGATTCATTAGAAGGATTACGTTTAGATTTTGAAAATATTTATCAGCGTCGAATTACTTTAGATGATACTGTAACAGTAATATATTTTTCTGAAGTTCTTTAAGAAATTTTGAATAATAAGCTATTTTTTCATTTCTATATAATGGGAAAATAGCTTATTTATTGGGCTTTTGGAGGCATTGAAAAAATTTTTAAATTTTTTTCAAAAAAGTTGTTGACAAAATACTCTGTTATGCATATAATAATACATGTCGCTGATACAGCGGCAGACAAAAAACGTCAAATGCGGAAGTAGCTCAGTGGTAGAGCATCACCTTGCCAAGGTGAGGGTCGCGAGTTCGAGCCTCGTTTTCCGCTCCAGACGGCGGCATAGCCAAGTGGTAAGGCAGAGGTCTGCAAAACCTTTATTCCCCAGTTCAAATCTGGGTGCCGCCTCCAAATGAATTTATTATGCACTGTGTGATTGCACAGTGCATTTTTTGTTATATAATAAAATATTGAGCTGTGAAAAATATTAAATATAATTTTAAGGAGTTGTTTTTTTGCGTAATCGTGGTTTTGAAATAATAAGTAGTTTTAAAGATAAACATATAAATTTACCAACTCGAAAAACAAGTAAATCAGCAGGTTATGATATCGAAGCTGCTGAAGATAAAATTATAAAAGCTGGGCAAATGGCAGTAATTGCAACAGGATTAAAAGCTTATATGCAAGATGATGAATATTTAGGTATACATATTCGTTCTAGTTTAGCTTTTAAAAAGAATTTGAATTTAGTAAATTCTCAAGGTGTTATTGATGCAGATTATTATAACAATGAAGATAATGAAGGTCATATAATGATTGGTCTGATAAACTTTGGTGATGAAGATGTAGAAATTACTAAAGGTATGAGAATAGCTCAAGCCATTTTTTATAAATTTTTAACTATAGATGATGAAAAAAATGTTGATACTATAAGAAGTGGCGGTTTTGGTTCAACAGGAGAATAATATGCAAGATTTAGACTTATTTTCAGCAATGGCTAGTGAAAATAATGAAAATATAAGCGAAAATACCATAGAGATGGATGAAGACTATCGTCCATTAGCTGAAAAAATGCGACCACGTAATTTTGATGAATATATAGGACAGGAAAAAATACTGGGCAAAAAATCATTTTTACGGAGAATGGTACAAGAAGATAAAATACCTTCGATGATTTTATATGGGCCTCCAGGTACAGGAAAGACAACGCTTGCGAAAATGATTGCAGGTATGACAAAAAGTGAATTTTCTCGATTAAACGCAGTGTCTGCTGGTATCTCTGATGTGCGTAAAATCATTGAAAAAGCTGATGAAAATAGAAGATATTATCGTAAACGTACAATTATATTTTTAGATGAAATACATCGTTTTAATAAAGCTCAACAAGATGTATTATTGCCTTATGTTGAAGATGGTAGAATTATCTTGATTGGTGCTACTACAGAAAATCCGTATTTTGAAGTAAATCATGCGTTATTATCTAGAGTTCGTGTAGTAAAATTAGAATTATTAGATGAAAAAAATTTAATTGATATCTTAAAAGTAGCTTTAGAAGATAAAATTCGCGGTTTGGGTAAATATGAATTTAAATATGATGATGAAATATTATCGATAATAGCTCAATATGCTGGTGGCGATGCTAGAGTGGCTTTAAATATATTAGAGCAAGCTGGTGATGTGGCATTAGAGCAAAATCATAATATAAATAAAGAAATTATTGAAAGTATTATCAGTGAAAAAATTCAAACATATGATAAAAACGGTGATAATCACTATGATATAGTATCGGCATTTATCAAGAGTATGAGGGGAAGCGACCCTGATGCGGCGTTGCACTATTTAGCAAGAATGTTGGTAGCAGGTGAAGATATTAATTTTATTGCTCGAAGAATTGCTATCTGTGCTTCTGAAGATGTGGGAAATGCAGACCCACAAGCTTTAGTTTTGGCTATGGCTACAGTGCAAGCTGTTCAATTTTTGGGTATGCCTGAAGCTCGTATACCACTTGCACAAGCAGTAACATATATAGCATCTGCGCCTAAAAGTAATGCTAGTTATTTGGCGATTGATAAAGCTATAGAGCAAGTAAAAAGTCAAGATTGTGGACAAGTGCCAATACATTTAAGAGATTGTCATTATAAAGGTGCTAAAAAGCTTGGTCATGGTGTAGATTATAAATATGCTCATGATTATCCATATCATATAGTGAAACAACAGTATTTGCCTGATAAAATAAAAAATGCTAAATATTATATGCCAACATCAAATGGATATGAAGAAAAAATTGGTAGATATATGCAGTTTTGTGAAAAAATAAAATCTTAATTTTGACAAAGAAGCATTAGTTTGTTAGTATATGAATATATCTTAGTTATTTACTAGGAAATATATATTTGTTATTTGTAGATAGATTTTTAGAGGGGAAAAGAAGATGAAAAAAAAGGTAGCAGTAGCTATGAGTGGTGGCGTAGATAGTTCGCTTACAGCTGCTTTATTGATAGAACAAGGTTATGATGTCATTGGTGTAACGATGACTTTAAGTGATGAAAGTAGAGAAGCAGGCGGTTCAACTGCTGTCAGTGATGCTAAAAAAGTAGCAGATGCTTTGAATATTCCACATTATGTAGTTAATTATCATAAGAAATTTAAAGATGATGTAATAAAATATTTTATCAGTGAATATGCAAAGGGTAGAACACCTAATCCTTGTGTGAGATGTAATAATACTGTAAAATTTGGTAGTTTATTAAAAGATTGCTTAGAATTAGGTGCAGATTGTGTAGCTACTGGTCATTATGCACGTATTGAACAAGATGAAAAAACAGGCAGATATTTATTAAAAAAAGGTTTAGATGTAAGAAAAGACCAATCATATGTTTTATATACTTTGACACAAGATGTATTAAAGCATTTTATGTTGCCACTTGGAAATTATAGCAAGGAAAAAACTCGTGAATTAGCTGGAAAAATGAATTTACCAGTAGCTAATAAGCCTGAAAGTCAGGAGATTTGTTTTATTCCAAATGATGACTATAAAGCTTATTTAAAAGTAAAAGCACCACATATTTTAAAACCTGGTGATATTGTTGATGTCAATGGTAATAAATTGGGTCGACATGAAGGTGTACCATTATATACTGTGGGACAAAGAAAAGGATTAGGTATAGCTGCTGCTCATCCATTATATGTAGTTGGTTTAGATGTGAAACGCAATCGTGTAATTGTTGGTGAAAATAAAGATGTTTTCGCTAAAGGATTAGTAGCTAAAGATTTAAACTTTATCACAAGAGATGATTTCACTGAAAAATTCGTTACTAATGCTAAAATTCGTTATGGCGCTAAAGAATGTGAATGTACTGTGGAACCATTAGATAATGGCAATTTGGCTAAAATTTTATTTAGTGAACCACAAAGAGCGATTACACCAGGGCAATCTGTAGTATTTTACGAAGATGAAATCGTTGGCGGTGGCGGTGTAATTAAAAATATAATAAGATAATATATTAACGATAAAAGCAAGGGTAGATGGTACTCTTGCTTTTTATTTTATTGAGAATAAATATAATTATACAGATAATGTTTATCATTTTTATTGACATAGATTATCATTTGCTATATAATGCAGTTGTTAACAGAAATAATAATTATTATCAAAATCAAAAACGAATATAAAAAGAGATTTAAAAATAGAAGGAGGAACATTATGACTTTGAAGGAAGCAAAACCAGGAATGGTAGTAAAAGTTGAGTCTATAGAGGCTTCAGAATTGAAAGAGCGTCTTATGAGTATGGGAATGGTAAAAGGTACAAAAGTAAAGGTATTGCGTTCAGCGCCACTTGGAGACCCGATTGCGATATCTATTCGTTCTTTTAATATGTCTATTCGTTTATCTGATGCGGCAAAGATTGCAGTTACTCAAATTGCTTAATAATTAATGGGAGGGAGATAATAGTGGCAACATTATCCGTAGCATTGACAGGAAATCCCAATACTGGGAAATCAACAATATTTAATGAATTAACTGGTATTAGACAAAAAATTGGTAACTGGCCAGGAGTTACAGTAGATAAAAAAGTAGGTTATACAAAACATAAAGATAGAGCTATATCTGTAATGGATTTACCTGGTACATATAGCATAAATGGACGTTCTCCAGAAGAAATTATCGTAGAAAACTATTTAAGTGGAGAAAAACCTGATATTATTGTAGATGTCATTGATTCTTCTAATATTGAACGTAATTTATTTTTATGTTTACAATTGCTAGAGCGTCGTATTCCTGTATTAGTTGACCTTAATATGATGGACGAAGCGAATAGAAAAGGAATTAAAATTTCTACAGTTAAGTTAGAAAAATTATTAGGAATGCCTGTAGTAGAAACTGTAGGTCGCAGTAAAAAATCCACTAATAAATTATTAGATATCTTCACTTCTACAGTGATGGATAGTTATAAAAATTCTCAACAAGTGGAAGAACATATTGCTAATATTGAAAAGTTAAAAGCTACTATTAGCGATAAAGAAAAATTAGAAGAAGCAATTATAGAAGCACGTTATGCTTTTATTGATAAAATTGTAGAGCAAGTTGTCGTTAAGGAAAATGTAGGTAATAATCTCACTGAAAAGATTGATAAAGTATTAGCTAATGGCTTTATGGCATTACCTATTTTAGTATTAATGTTATATCTTGTATTCCAGATTACTTTTACATGGATTGGTCAACCGATTGCTGATGAATTAGATGTACTTATAAATGAAGATTTTTATGGTTGGGCAGATGAAGCGTTGACTGGATTAGGTGTAGCTGATTGGTTACATTCTTTAGTATGTGATGGTATTATAGCTGGTGTAGGTGGAGTGCTTACCTTTGTGCCACTTATTTTCACATTATTTTTCTGTTTGAGTTTCTTAGATGGTACAGGATATATGGCTCGTGTAGCTTTCGTCATGGACCCAATTATGCGTCGTGCTGGTCTTAGTGGTAAAGCATTGATGCCTATTATTTGTGGTTTCGGTTGTGCTGTTCCAGGTATTATGGGAGCTAGAGCGTTAGATTCAGAAAAAGACCGTATGATAACTATTTTAGTAACACCGTTTTTAACTTGTGGTGCTAAACTTCCAGTAATGGCGTTATTTGGAGCTATTTTCTTTGGTGAAAATGCAGGCGATGTTGTATTTGCTATGTATCTTATTGGTATAATTGGTGCAATTTTAGCTTCTAGTATATTGAGCAGAACTGTATTTGAAAAAGATAATACAAGCTTTGTTTTAGAATTACCACCATATCGTATTCCAGATATGAAAACAGTATTGTTAGAAACATGGGATAAAGGTAAAGGTTATCTCATAAAAGCAGGTACAATAATTTTTGCTATGTCTGTAATTTTATGGTTCTTAAGCAGTTATAATTTTGCAGGTCAAGTAGAAGATATGTCTGAATCTTTATTAGCTAGTCTTGGTGGTATTATGTCCACATTGTTTGTATTCCATGGTTTTGATACATGGGAAGCTGGCTCTGCTGTTATTACTGGTATTATGGCGAAAGAAGCTGTTATTTCTACAATGGGTATTTTATATGGTTTACCTGATTTAAGCCCTGATACTGAAACTGTTGAAGCTGTAGGTATGGTAGCTAATACTGGATTACAGATGGCATTTACGACAATGTCTGCGTTAGCATTTATGGTGTTTAGCCAGTTATATACACCATGTATGACAGCACTTGGTACAATAAAGAAAGAAGCTGGTGGTTGGAAATGGATGTTCTTATCTGCTATTGGTAATTTTGTTGTAGCATGGGTTGTATCTTTATTAGTTTATCAAGTGGGCACATTATTAGGTTTTTGATAAATTTTGATATTTAGTATAAAAATAAAAGGAGGCTTTTAAATGACGACAGGTGATATTGCTACTTGGATTATAGCTTTGATAATATTTATAGCTTTTGTTTTTGGTATGAAACGCATATATCATAATTTTTCCTCAGGAAAATGTGATTCATGTGGTAGTGGAAGTAGTTGTTCTGGTAGTTGTCATTGCAGTGGATGTCATATAAGCCAAACAAATAAAAGTAGTAAATAAAAATTTATAAATATGTAAAAATAGCTATTAGTTAGAATGCTAATAGCTATTTTTTTATTTGACATATAAGAGGCGATTGAAATACTATATTATAAGGATGATGTTAGAATAAGAATAAAAAGAGGAAGAAATTATGACACTAGAAGAATTAGTTAATAACAAATTAGATAAGTTAAATCCTACAGATTTAATAGTATGGCGTTATATTTATGCACATAAAAAAGAATGTTGTTACATTTCTATTTATGATATAGCTGATAATTGTAATGTTTCACGAACAACAGTGCTTCGTTTTGCTAAGAAATTAGGTCTTGATGGTTTTAGTGATTTGAAAATGATGTTAAAAATGGAAATAAGTCAAGCGAGAGAAAAGCCATCAATGGATATTGCTGAAGCAACAGTAAATTTATGCAAAAATGTAGGGGAAGAAATAGCAAAACAAGATTTCACAAGATTAAATAAATTATTACATAATGCTAAAAGAATATTTGTCTATGCTTCAGGTCATGTACAGAAAAATGTTGCTAGTGAAATTTTGCGTTTATTCGTAAATTGTAATGTTTTAGTTTATGAGATAAAAGGTCCAGATGAGTTTAAAACTGTTATAAGAAATGTAAGAAAAGATGATTTATTTATTATTATTTCTTTAAGTGGAGAGTCTAAAAATGTTGTAGAACTTGCTAAAAAACTTCATTTACAAAGAATACCGATTATTTCTTTGACACAATTAAAAAGTAATACATTAGCAACACTCAGCACAGAAAATATATATGTTACGCCTATAGATTTGCCAGCTACTGTAGATTTTGAATATAAGTCTATGTTAGGTTTTTTCTTGGCAGTAGAAATGTGGTTTGTTAGTTATAGCCAATATTGTGCAGAACAAATAGAGTAATGAACTTTAAACAGTATTTTATAATTTTAAAATACTGTTTTTATTGTATTTAGAAGATTTGGAAATATTTTATAAAATAAACATTTTCAAGATATATTGACATGTTAAATCATAAAGTTTATATTAAATATTGTCTTATAATTAACTGGTTAATTATAAATATAGCTTATTAGTTAACTAGTTAATTCATGAGAATTATTGAAAGGAAGGGTAAAATGTCAAATATAAAATTATGGACAAGAAATTTTATAACTTTAGTTGGTGCTAATGGATTATTATTTGCAGGTTTTCATTTTTTATTACCTACTTTACCATTATATGCTGCGTCAATTGGAGCTAGTGGTGCAGAAATTGGAATTATAACAGGAATTTTTGGTTTTTCTGCAATATTTATTCGTTTATTCACAGATGCAGGTGTACGTAAATTTGGTAAAAAGAAATGTTTATATTTAGGTTTGCTTTGTTCTTTTTTAGCTACTTTGAGCTATGATATGTTTACATCAGTTTATTCTTTGATAGCAGCACGTATTTTACATGGTATAGGTTTTGGTCTTAGTACGACTTTTGCAGCTGCTCTGGTTGCTGATGTAATTCCAGCTCAAAGACGTGGAGAAGGCATTGGTTATTTTGGTCTTGGCAGTACAGTGGCTATGGCTGTAGCTCCTGCTTTGGGTGTTATGTTATTGACTGATTTTAGTGCAAATATATTATTTTTTACTTCAATGATAGTTACCTTTTTGGCTGCTGTTAGTGCAAAATTATGTAATGCGAAAGAAGCTCCTTTACCAACTGAGAAAAAGCATATGTCTATCCGTCATAAGTTGTGTGAATATGGTACAGGAATACCTTCAATATTGACAATTTTATTTGGTGCAGCATATGGCAGTGTAAATACTTTTATTGCAATGATGGCTAGTGAAGTAGGTATTGAAAATGCAGGTTTATTCTTTATAGTTGGTACTATATTTGTATTTATCTCTAGACCTTTTGGCGGGCGTATTTTTGATAGTAAAGGTGGCTTCTGGGTAATTTTACCAGGCGGTATTTTATATTTGATTGGATTAGGAATATTAGTTTCAGCACAATCTTTAACTGTATTATTAGTAGCTTCTGTATTCTATGGTTTTGGAGGCGGTTTATTATTGCCTTCTCTTATGACATGGATGCTTAATGTTGTTACTCCAGACCGTCGTAGTGGTGCTAGTGCTACTTTTTATAATATGTTAGATATTGGTACAAGCAGTGGTATTATTTTATTAGGCAGTGTAGCTGGTTCAATTGGTTATGTTAATATGTATTATTATGTAATCGGTGTTATGGTAATATTTATAGCATTCTTCATGTTTAATCATTTCGTTTTACAAAAGAAAGTAAAAAAGCAAAATGAACAGGAAGAACTCGCTTAAATAAAAATATGAGTTGTCATATAAGAGATTTTCTGCTATAACGAAGAATATAGTTAGCAGAAAGGAATTAGTATGATATGGATAGGATAAAAGAAGTGGATAGTGAAAAATATCCTCAAATAGATGATAGATTAGATGATTTATTAATTCATCAACTTTATCAAACGATGAGAGCTTTTTCAAAAACGCTTAATAGTGAGATTTATACAGCAGATGTATATAGCTCTGAGTGGTCTATTTTGAAAATGGTCAAAGAACATGATAATATATCACAGTTAGAATTGGCTAATTGTTTGAATGTAGAACCAGCAGCTATATCTAAAACAATAAAAAAGATGGAAGAAAAAAATCTTGTTAAGCGTCAACGCATTCAAGGAAAAAGAGAAAAATATATATTTCTTACTGAACATGCGATAGAGCTTTATGATTTTTTAGAAAAACGAGTAACAAAACATCGTGTGAAAGCATTGAAGGGTTTAACGGCAGAAGAAAGATATGCATTATTTAAATTATTACATCGCATTTGTCAAAATACGTTGACAGTAGATGAATAGAAAAAATATAATATATTATCAGCTGAGAATATTGTTAAAGATATTCAAGGCTGATTTTTTTATGTGATAACGTAATTTGGTAAATATTTATATCAATTTTGGGAAATAATAAAAGCATTAGTATTTATAATATATATAGTGTTTTAATAGTGATGTGATATATCACATGGGCTGTGATAAAGTGCAAGTGAAGGTAACAAAACCCTAAAACCCTTGAAACTATTGAATTTATGAGTATATTAGATTATTATATAGCCATGAGGTTGATAAAAAACAAAAACTAATACATAAATGAAATTTATGATTAAAGAAAAGGGGTTTTAATTATGAAAAAATCTTCAATTGTAATTGCAGGTGGCGGAAGTACTTTTACACCAGGTATTGTAATGATGCTTTTAGATCATGCAGACCGTTTCCCACTTCGTCAGATTAAATTTTATGATAATGATGCAGAACGTCAGGAAAAAATTGCTAAAGCATGTGAAATCTTATTAAAAGAACGTGCTCCTGAAATTGCATTTTCTTATACGACAGACCCAAAAGAAGCATTCACTGATATAGATTTTGTAATGGCTCATATTCGCGTTGGTAAATATGCAATGCGTGAAAAAGATGAAAAAATTCCAATGAAACATGGCGTATTTGGTCAAGAAACTTGTGGCCCTGGTGGAATTGCTTATGGTATGCGTTCTATCGGTGGAGTTATTGAAATCTTAGATTATATGGAAAAATATTCTCCAAATGCTTGGATGCTCAACTACTCTAACCCAGCAGCTATCGTAGCTGAAGCAACTAGAAGACTTCGTCCAAATTCTAAAATCATCAACATCTGCGATATGCCAGTAGGTATTGAAGACAGAATGGCTGAAATTTTAGGTCTTCCAGGTGGCAGAAAAGATATGACTGTTCGCTATTATGGACTCAATCATTTTGGTTGGTGGTGTGATATCCGCGATAAAGATGGTAATGATTTAATGCCACGTATCAAAGAACATGTTGCTAAATATGGTTATATTGTAAATCCAGAAGCTCATAATGATGAAGCTAGTTGGAATGATACTTTTGGCAAAGCTAAAGATGTTTATGCTGTTGACCCAGATACATTACCAAACACATATTTAAAATATTACTTATTCTCTGATTATGTATTTAATCATGACAATCAACATCCAGACCATACTCGTGCAAATGAAGTTATGGAACATCGTGAAAAAAATGTATTTGCAGCAGCTAAAGAAATTGTAGAAAAAGGTACAGCTGTTGATTGTAAATTCCAAAGTGATGACCATGCAAGCTATATCGTAGACCTTGCAGAAGCTATTGCTTTCAACAAAAAAGCTCGTATGCTTTTAATCGTACCAAATGATGGTGCTATTTCTAACTTTGACCCAACAGCTATGGTAGAAATTCCTTGTATCGTTGGTTCTAATGGTTATGAAAAAGTTTGCATCGGTAAAATTCCTCAATTCCAAAAAGGTTTGATGGAACAGCAAGTATCTGTAGAAAAACTTGTTGTAGAAGCATGGATTACAGGTAGCTATCAGAAATTATGGCAAGCACTCACTTTATCTAAAACAGTACCAAGTGCATCTGTAGCAAAAGCTATTTTAGATGATTTAATTGAAGCAAATAAAGATTATTGGCCTGAATTAAAATAATAAAGAGAAGTATATATTAAGAGAATTGTATTACTAAAATTTCAAGGCACAGAGCATATTACTTTGTGCCTTGATTTTTGAATAAAGTATTCAGAAGGTTTACATAAATAGTAATATTAATTAAATAAGAGAGCAAAGAAAGGCTGGCGAGAGAAATGGCATTTAATAAGGATGTTGTAATGCAAAAAGTTCAACGTTTTGGCGGTGCAATGTTTACACCAGTATTAATGTTTGGGGTTTTTGGTATCATTGTAGCATTGTCAATTTTATGTAAAAATCCAATGATATTAGGTTCTATAGCTGAAAAAGGCACTGCTTGGTATAATTTTTGGTATATTATTGAACAAGGTGCTTGGACAGTATTTAATCAGTTACCATTATTATTTGTAATTGGTTTACCAATTGGGCTTGCAAAGAAAAATAATGCTCGTGCATGTATGGAAGCATTTTTAATATATATTATTTTCAACTATTTTGTACAAGCAATGTTGACTTTATGGGGCCCAAGTTTTGGCGTAGATTTTTCTAAAGAAGCAGTAGCAGGTAGTGGTCTTGCTATGGTAGCTAATATTAAAACTTTAGATACTGGTATGATTGGTGCTATCGTAATTGCTTCATTAGCTGTATATTTACATGGAAAATTATTTGATGTAAACTTACCAGACTATTTAGGCTTATTTAAAGGTTCTTCCTTAGTAGTTGTTGCTGGTTTTGTTTTAATGTTACCTGTAGCTTATCTATTTTGTTTGATTTGGCCACAATTCCAAGCAGGTATTGCTTCACTTCAATATTTCTTGACTTCTGCTGGTGTGTTTGGTGTATGGCTTTATACTTTCTTAGAACGTATTTTAATTCCAACAGGATTACATCATTTCATTTATATTCCATTTATTTTTGGTCCAGCCGTTGTTGATGGCGGTATACAGGCTTATTGGCTTCAACATATTCAAGAATTTGCTCAATCTACAAAACCTCTTATTGAGTTATTCCCTCAAGGTGGATTTGCACTTCATGGTATGAGTAAAATCTTCGGTTGTCCAGGTATCGCACTTGCTATTTATTTCACAGCTAAACCTGAACGTCGTAAAAAGGTTGCAGCAATTTTAATTCCAGCAGTAATCACTGCCGTACTTTGTGGTATCACTGAACCACTTGAATTTACTTTCTTATTCATTGCTCCAGTATTATTCTTAATTCATGCACTTTTAGCTGGTACTTTAGCAGCTACTATGTATTTCTTTGGTGTAACTGGTAACTTTGGTGGCGGTATATTAGACTGTGCTTTATTCCAGGATTGGATTCCATTATTTAATAATCACTATGAAACATATATTACTCAAATTATCATTGGTTTAATCTTTACTTGTATTTGGTTTGTTGTTTTTAGATTTTTAATTATTAAACTTGATTTGAAAACTCCTGGTCGTGGCGATGATGCAGAACCAGATAAACTTTATACTAAAGCTGACTATAAAGCTAGCAAAAATATTGATGAACGCGATAGAAAAGCTGCTGCATTTTTAAAAGCTTTAGGTGGTAAAAATAATATCGTAGATGTTACAAACTGTGCTACTCGTCTTCGTGTAACTGTAAAAGATGATAGTTTAGTAAAAGATACAAATGTATTTATGGCAGCAGGTGCTCATGGATTAGTTCATAATGGTTGTGCTATTCAAGTAATTGTAGGTCTTTCTGTACCACAAGTTCGTGAACGTTTTGAAGCTTTACTTCAAGGTCCCGATGTACTTCAAAAAGAAGAATTAGTTTCTAACACAGATAAATCTCCAAGCTTAAAAGCTTTTGCAACTGGTGATTTAGTGTCTATTGAAAATGTACCTGATGAAGCATTTGCTTCTCGTGCTATGGGCGATGGTGTAGCAATTATTCCAACTGAAAAATATATTACAGCACCAGCTAATGGTTCTGTTATGATGGTAATGGAAGAAACAGGACACGCTCTTGGTCTTAAACTTGATACAGATATGGAAATTTTAATTCATATAGGTATTGATACAGTTAATATGAAAGGCGATGGCTTCAAAGTTTTAGTCAAAGCTGGCGATGAAGTAAAAGTTGGCGATAAATTAGTAGAAATTGATATTGAAAAAATCAAAAGAGCTGGATATAATCCAATCACTATTATGATAGCTACTAATTTTGACCAATATAGCTTATTAAAATTTGAAAAAGAACAAAAAGTAATTGCAGGCAAAACAACTGTAGGCACATATTAATTTTATTTATGATTTTTATTTATATAACTTTTATGATTTTAGGAGAGAGTATAATATGTTTAACAAATCTACGTTAACTATTACAACATCTGCTTTAGTTTTAATGAATACAGGAGTAGCAGGAGCTGCTAGTAATCCATTTAGTGATGTTCCTCAAGATAGCTGGGCTTATGATGCAGTGGCAACACTTGCTGCTGATGGCGTAATTGATGGTTTCCCAGATGGAACATACCAGGGCAATAAAACAATGACACGTTATGAAATGGCTCAGATTGTAGCTCGTGCTATGGCAAAAGAAGATTTACA
>NZ_KB899587.1:0-32081 GCF_000378365.1 Megamonas rupellensis DSM 19944
AAGCTCATCTTCAAGCGGAAGCATTTTCAGAGGCCTCCTTTAGTAAGTGTCTCATGCGATACTCTTACATTCATTCGGTATTAGCACCCCTTTCGAAGTGTTGTCCCCATCTTGAAGGTAGATTGCTTACGCGTTACTCACCCGTTCGCCACTTGGTGTTTACCGAAATAAACACCCCGTTCGACTTGCATGTGTTAAGCACGCCGCCAGCGTTCGTCCTGAGCCAGGATCAAACTCTCCAAAAAAATTATTTTTCGAAGAACCGATTGGCTCTTAATTATCTGTTTAAAAAGAATTTATTAGGTAATCTGCTATAAAAGCAGATACCGCACATTCGTTTATGTTAGAAAACATATTGTGCATTGTTTAGTTTTCAAAGAACATTTCTGTTTTCGCAACTCTCTCGAGCTGACTTTAAAAATTATATCTTATGTTTTTCGTTTTGTCAACAACTTTTTTCAAACTTTTTTATTTTGTTCGTTTTGCCGTTTTCAAAACTCTTTATTTTGTTTGTTGCTCATTAGCAACGTTGATTATTATATATCATATACATAAAACTTGTCAACAACTTTTTTAAACTTTTTTTATAAAAATATAAAAAAAGTTTAGAAACCCATATATATCAATATATTAAGGGTTAAAAACAATAAAAGAATAGCCACTTTTATAAGTTACTATCCTTTTATTTTTCTTCATTACTTTTACTTATATATACCTATATATTTCAATAAAGATAAAATCAAACCATCTTTTAACTCTACAGCTTGGTGTGGACATAATTCTTGACAACAATAACATCTTATACACTTTTGATAATCAATATTTACTTTTTTATCTATTATAATTATTGCTTTTGGTGGACAATGATGACTACATCTACCACAAGCGACACAATTTTTATTTATTACAGGTTTAGATGTTAACTGATTTTGCCCCAATTTTAAAATAAATTTTGGTACATATGTATCTTGCATAGATTTATATGTATGTGGCTTTGCGAAATGAAATTGCTCATCTTTTCCATCACCAACAACTTTTATATCTTTTAAACGAACAATTCTTTTTTCTTCAATACCAGCTGCAGCAATAGGCATTGCTTCTGCATCAAAACCCATCTTATCTGCCATAATTAAATCAGCAGCAAAACCGTCACTACTTGCGATAATGATTTTAGCATCTACAACATCACCACTCATAGGACCTTGACCTTCCATAGCTGTTATACCATCAATAATATTCAATGTCGGTTTTATTGTTTGATACAAATCTACCATCACATGGGCAAAATCTATATGTTTTTGCATTCTTAAATGAAATCTAGCTTTATCTGTACCTACTATACAGCCAAAAAGATTTTTAACAGCTCCTGTAACTCCCATAAAAACATGGGTTTTCATCTTTGCTACTGAAATGATTTTGTCAAAATCAGATAAACAATCTACCAACTCAAATTGTTTGATAAATCTACCTTCCATATAATTGTAGGCTTTACTTTGTTTAAAATATACAAATGGAACATTTTCTTCTTCACAAATTGTTAATATACCTGTTCTTTTTGCTGTAGATTTTAAATTGCTAATTCCTGGTGAATCGCCAACAGCTGGTAAAGCTCCCATATTTTTTACTGCTTTTATAACAGCTCTTACTACTTCTGGATGAGTTGTTACTGCTTTTTCAGGTGTTACATTCGTCAACATATTAGGTTTTATTAAGACTTTGTCACCTTTTTTTATAAAATTTTGCCAACCTCCAATTAAATTTACTGCGTCATTTACAGCCTTATCTACAATTTCGATATTATAATTATCAGCTTTTACTACTGATACTTTCATTACTTATAATTCCTTTCATTAATAAAAATGCCAAAACTCAATAAATAAGTCTTGGCATTTTCATATTATTTACCAGCAATAAAACTATCTGGTTTTTCTTGTGATAAACCATAATGATATAAAATAGCTTCAATAATTCGTTTAGAAGCTTTACCATCACCATATGGGTTACATGTATTTGCCATACGTTGATATTCATCATGATCAGTCAATAAATATTTTGTTTCTTCATATACTTTTTGACGTTCTGTACCAATTAATTTTACAGTACCTGCTTTAACTGCTTCAGGTCGTTCTGTTGTATCACGAAGAACTAATACAGGTTTTCCTAAAGATGGAGCTTCTTCTTGAATTCCGCCTGAATCAGTCAATACTAAAAATGCTCTATGCATTAAATTAGCAAATGGTTCATAATCTAATGGATCAATTAAATGTACAGCTTCGATATTGCCCAATTCTTCATTAACCACTTCACGAACTTTTGGATTTTTATGCACTGGGAATACAATTTCTACATCATCAAATTCATTGACTATATCTTTTAAAGCTTTATATACATGACGCATTGGTTCGCCTAAATTTTCACGACGATGAGTTGTTACCAAAATAATACGTTTATTTTCATAATCTATATTTGCTAATTTTTCATCATCAAATTTAAAATCATCTGTTACTGTCTTATGCAATGCATCAATAACTGTATTTCCTGTTACGAAAATTTTATCTTCTTTTGTTCCTTCAGCTTTTAAATTACCACTAGCTGTATCAGTAGGAGCAAAATGAAGATCTGCTATTGCACCTGTCAATTTGCGGTTCATTTCTTCTGGGAATGGTGAATATTTATTATATGTGCGCAAACCAGCTTCTACATGACCTACTGCTGTTTCATGATAATAAGCTGCTAATGCACCTGCAAAAGTAGTAGTTGTATCACCATGAACTAATACTATATCAGGTTTTTCTTTAGATAATACTTCATTTAAGCCATTCATAGCTTTAGTTGTAATATCAAACAAAGTTTGACCTTGTGCCATGATATTTAAATCGTAATCTGGCTTAATATTAAATAAATTCAAAACTTGGTCCAACATATCACGATGTTGAGCTGTTACTGCAACTATTGGTGTGATTAAATCAGGATATTTTTTCAATTCCAACACCACAGGTGCCATTTTAATTGCTTCTGGTCGTGTACCAAAAACTGTCATTACTTTAATTTTCTTCATATTTATACCTCATATATACAAAAAAGGCAGGTTTTCCCTGCCTTTTCTTTAATAACTAATGTGTTCCTGCATTATTTTTCATACTGAAAATACCTATTTTTTTAGCACCAAATAGGATTATTACAGCTACAAATACAACAATCATAACAGCTACACTAGTACTTACTTCAGTTAAGGCAATCGCCGCTAAACCTAAGAATGCACTGAAAACATACATTAAGAGTACAGCCTGTCTTTGGGAAAAGCCCATTGCCAATAAACGATGATGTAAATGTCCTTTATCTGGCTTAAATATAGGAACTCCTCCACGGTAACGACGTACAATCGCAAAAGTAGTATCTAATATTGGTAGTCCTAAAGCTAATATCGGTACAATAAGCGCTATAGTAGCAGCACTCTTTACAGCACCTATAACAGAGATAGCCGCAAACATATATCCTAAGAACATACTGCCTGTATCTCCCATGAAAATTCTTGCTGGATTAAAATTATAATGCAAAAATCCTAAAGATGCACCTGCTAAGGCTGCTGTTAAAAATACCACTGGTAAATCACCACTTTGCAAAGCTACTAAAAGTATAGTAACAGTCGCAATTGTTGATACCCCAGCTGCTAAACCATCTAAACCATCAATCAAATTAACTGTATTAGTAATTCCAACTATCCAAAAAATAGTAACTGGAATTGCTAAATATTCCAAAAAGATAAAATCACCAAATGGGTCTGTAATAAAATCAATTCTAATATCAAATGCCACTAAAATACATGCAGCCAAAATCTGTCCTAATAACTTCACTTTTGCAGGAAGACTAATGAAATCGTCTATTATACCTACAATTACAATGAAAGTTCCACCTAATAATAAACCTACAATCTCTTTGCTAAAATCAAGCATACTACAAACTGCTATCATGAAAGCCAAATAAATCGCAAGTCCTCCTAAACGAGGAATAGGTTTTTTATGAACTTTTCTTGGGTCTGGCTTATCCATGGCACCTGTTTTAACTGCAAATTTTATAACTAACGGTGTTAGGGCATATACAGCTATTAATGCTGTAATAAATGCTAAAAAATAACTAGGCATTACATTCGCACTCCTTTTCCATTAACACAGATTATAACTCACTAATAATTTGATTGTCAATAAATAATCGAGCCTATTTTGCTTATTTATCATTGTATTTCACTAGGAGCTACCTCAATAATGGAACCATCTGTTTCTAAATATACAACTTTTGCAATCATAGCATTTTTTAACATTCTACGACAAAGTAAGCAAGGTTTACCAGATGCTAATGTACCATCAGCATTATAACCTACTATATAAATAGTTGCTCCCTTCATCTTTACAGGGTCAGCTGCAATAACTGCATTTTGTTCAGCATGAACTGCTACACAAAGCTCATAACGCTGTCCTTTCGGAACATTATATTTTTCACGTTCGCAATTGCCTGTATCTATACAATTTACTTCGCCTCTTGGTGCACCATTATAACCAGTGGAAATAATGATTTTATCTTTTACAATAATTGCACCATATTTGCGTCTTAAACATGTGGAACGTTTGCCCACTGCTGTGGCAATATCTAAAAAATATGTGGTCCAATCAGGACGAACTTGTTTTGTCATTTATAAAAACCTCTTAAATAGTACCAAAAATTCTATCGCCAGCATCACCAATACCTGGAACAATATATCCATGTTCGTTCAAATGGTCATCTACACAAGCTGTGTAAACTGGAATGTCTGGATGTCTTTCATTAAATGCCTTTATACCTTCTGGAGCAGATAATAAACACATGAAAATCATGGATTTTGCTCCACGTTTTTTTAGCATTTCTACAGCTTCTATTGCTGAACCACCAGTAGCAAGCATAGGATCTACTACTAATAATAAACGTTCATCAATATCTTTTGGCATTTTACAAAAATATTCAACTGGCTCTAATGTTTTTTCATCACGATATAGACCAATATGGCCAATCTTAGCAGCTGGTATCAAATTAATAATACCATTAACCATGCCAAGACCTGCACGTAAAATAGGAACTACTGCCACTTTTTTTCCTGCTAATGTTTTTGCTACACATTTTGCCACAGGAGTTTCTATTTCTATATCTTTTGTTGGGAAATCTCTTGTTACTTCATAAGCCATTAACATAGAAATTTCATCTAATAATTGACGAAAATCTTTTGCGCCTGTTTCTTTTTTACGCATTAAAGTCAACTTATGTTGAATTAATGGATGTTTTATAATATTTACTTTTAAATCTGACATAATATCCTCTTATTTTTCTTATTCTTCATATAATGGGAATTTCTTACAAATAGCTTGAACTTTTGCTTTTGCTGCTTCAATAACAGCGCTATCTTCACGATTTTCGATAACATCAGCGATGATATCTGCTACTTCACGAATATCGTCTTCTTTTAATCCTCTAGTTGTAAGTGCTGGTGTTCCTAGGCGAATACCACTTGTTACAAATGGACTCAATGGTTCAAATGGAATTGTATTTCTATTTGCTGTGATACCTATTTCATCTAATAAGAATTGAGCTTCTTTTCCTGTGATATTTTTAGAGCGCAAATCTACAAGCATTAAATGATTATCTGTACCGCCTGATACAATTCTAAATCCTTTTTTCACAAGTTCATCTGCTAGGGCTTTTGCATTATCTAAAACTTGTTGTTGATAAACTTTAAATTCATCACTTAGCGCTTCTTTAAATGCTACTGCTTTTGCTGCTATTACATGCATCAATGGGCCACCTTGAATACCAGGGAAAATAGCTTTATTAAATTGTTTGCCAAATTCTGCATCACGACAGAGGATTAAACCACCTCGAGGTCCTCTAAGTGTTTTATGTGTAGTTGTTGTTACTACATCTGCATATGGCACTGGGCTTGGATGAAGTCCTGCTGCTACTAAACCTGCAATATGTGCCATATCTACCATGAAATATGCACCTACAGATTTTGCAATCTGTGCCATGCGTTCAAAATCGATAACTCTAGAATAAGCACTAGCTCCACCAACGATTAATTTTGGTTGATGTTCTTTTGCTAATCTTTCTAATTCATCATAATCAATGCGTTCAGTTTCTTTATCTACACCATAAGGAATAATTTTAAAATATTTACCAGAAATATTTACAGGGCTACCATGTGTTAAATGACCACCATCTGTAAGGTTCATACCTAAAATAGTATCTCCTGGCTGTAGCAAAGCAAAATATACTGCTGTATTTGCTTGTGCTCCGGAATGTGGTTGTACATTTGCATATTCTGCACCAAATAATTTTTTAGCACGGTCAATTGCTAATTGTTCTACAACATCAACATATTCACAACCGCCATAATAACGCTTACCTGGATAACCTTCTGCATATTTATTTGTAAGTACACTACCTTGTGCTTGCATAACAGCTTTACTTACAATATTTTCTGAAGCAATCATTTCCAATTTATCACGTTGACGAGAAAGTTCTTTGTTGATGGCTTCTTGTATTTCTGTATCAACAACATCTAAATTTTTCAATAAATCCATATAATTATTCCTCCACCTAAAGGGTTATTAATTATTTATAATAATTAATTTTAGAGATTGATTTTATTATTTTGCTTCTAAAGCCATGATTTTATTTACACGACGTTCATGACGACCGCCAGCAAATTCAGTTTTCATCCATGTACGCACGATTTCATCTGCAATTTCAAAACCAGTTGTACGTCCACCCATTGCCAAAACATTAGCATTATTATGTTCACGAGACATTTTTGCTGTATATGTTTCATGGCAAAGAGCAGCTCTAATACCTTTGATTTTGTTTGCAGCAATAGAAATACCAATACCTGTACCGCAAAGTACAATACCTCTATCAGCTTCGCCATTAGCTACTGGTGTACAAACTTTTTCAGCGACATCTGGATAATCTACAGATTCTGTGCCAAAAGTTCCTACATCTTCTACTTCTACTTCAGCAAATTCTTCTTTTAATACTCTTTTTACTTCTTCTTTTAAATCCACAGCACCGTGGTCACTACCAATAATTAATTTCATCTTAATCGACTGTATCCAGTCTTTCCCTCCTTATAGCTTTAATAGCTAAAGCTCAATTATTTCATACTATGATTATTTTATC
Organism: Megamonas rupellensis DSM 19944; assembly: GCF_000378365.1. NCBI lineage: Bacteria > Bacillati > Bacillota > Negativicutes > Selenomonadales > Selenomonadaceae > Megamonas > Megamonas funiformis. Next base: position 7,201 of record NZ_KB899587.1, read on the forward strand.
ATAATACAAAAGTTAATCAAAGGATTAAATGAAAATACTATTAAAGCCACTAGCCTTATGGAGTCTATTCATAATAGCAAGTCCTATGCCTTTATCTGTTGTACCTTGTGCTAAAATTATATCTACATCTTTATCATCAAAATAGCGCAAACCTTCATATATTTCACTAGCTATTTGCGCTAAATTTTCTTGGCTACCATAGGAAAAAGTATTTTGATGATTTAATTCATTAGCCACTTCATCACTTACAAGTAAGCCAACTTTTTTCCCTTCATTTTCATACTTATGCAAAATCTTTTTTATTGATGATGACATCTTTTCATTATCACCTTCAATTAAAATCATATCCACTTTAGGTGCATAATGTTTATATTTCATGCCCGGAGCTTTTGGTACTACATTAGCTCCAACAATAGCTTTATCAATTTTCACCACAGGGAAAATTTCTTCTAACATTTCTTTAGTAATAGCTCCTGGTCGTAAAATGATAGGAACATCTTCTGTACAATCTACAATTGTAGACTCTACACCAAATTGGCAAGCTCCCCCATCTAAAACCATATCTATTCTACTTTGTAAATCCTTATAAACAGCTTGTGCTGTTGTTGGACTTGGTCTACCTGAAATATTGGCACTTGGTGCTGCTATTGGTGTATCAGCATATTTAATCAAAGCTCTGGCTATATCATTATCTGGCATACGTACTGCTATAGTATCAAGACTACCAGTTACTGCTTTTGGTACGATATCGCTTTTCGGTAAAATAATCGTGATAGGGCCTGGACAAAAAGCAGTCATTATCTTTTTTGCCATTGGTGTTACTTCACTCACAATGCGACCTAACATTTTTTGGTCATTGATATGCAAAATTAAAGGATTATCTGATGGTCTTCCTTTAGCCAAATATATATTTTTTGCTGCTACTTCATTTAAACCATCTCCGCCTAATCCATATACTGTTTCTGTTGGAAATGCTACTAAACCACCATCTTTTATACATTGCCCAGCTCTTTTTAAAGCTTCATCATCTATTGAATTTATTTTTATTAATTCTGTTTCCATGCCAATACCACCCTGTCAATACCTGCATAATCCTTGATGATTTCTATATTTTGCCAACCATTATCTATTGCCATCTGTTTCACAGGTTCAGCTTGATAAATGCCTATTTCCACAGCCATAAAACCGCCATCTTTCAAATATTTCATGCCTTGAGCAAATAATCTTTGATAAAAACTCAACCCATCTTTATTATCTGTAAGTGCTGATAATGGTTCATAATCTTTAACATCAATTTCTAAAGTTGCTATATCCTTCTGCGGAATATATGGCGGATTAGATACAATCACGTCAAAAACTTTATCTTTTACTGGCTCAAATAAATCTCCTACAAAAAATTCACATCTATCATCTACTTGCAAATTCTGAGCATTTTCTTTAGCTACTGCTATAGCATTTGCAGAAATATCCACTGTAAAACCTTTTGCTTTAGGCAAATTTTTGAGCAAAGATAAAATAATTGCTCCACTACCTGTGCCAATATCTACAATATCATAACTTTGTTTATCACCAAAATTTTCATTTACTTTAGCTATAGTATTTTCTACTAAAATTTCAGTATCAGGTCTAGGTATCAAAGTATCTTTTGTAACTTTAAAATCAAGTCCCATAAATTCTCTTTGACCTAAAATATAAGCTACAGGTATATGGCGAGCTCTTTTTGCTACATATTCACGAAATTTTGCCAATTCTTTTGCTTCCATAGGCTCATCAAAATGCACATACAAATAAATTCGCTTCTGTCCCAAAACATGAGACAGAAGCACTTCAGCATCAAGACGAGCAGACTCTATACCCTTTGATTTAAAATAATTAATTGTCCAATTCAACAAAGAATTTATAGTCCATACATCTCTTGATTTTTCCATATTATTTTACCTGTTTTAATCTTTCAGTTTGATCAGCAGTTATAAGTGCATTGATGATTTCATCAATTTCACCATTTAAAACAAAATCTAATTTATGAAGTGTAAGTCCAATGCGATGGTCTGTTACACGACCTTGAGGGAAGTTATATGTGCGGATACGCTCACTTCTATCGCCTGAACCTACTTGAGATTTTCTATCTGCTGCGATTTCATTATTTTGTGCTTGTTGGGCTTGTTCTTGTACTTTTGCACGAAGTACTCTCATCGCTTTTTCTTTATTTTTAAGCTGAGATTTTTCATCTTGACATTGTACTACAATACCAGTTGGAATATGAGTAATACGTACAGCTGTTTCTGTTCTGTTTACATACTGACCACCAGCACCACTAGCACAATAAGTATCAATACGCAATTCATTTGCTTTAATATCTACTTCTACATCTTCAACTTCTGGTAAAACTGCTACTGTAACAGCTGAAGTATGCACACGTCCAGAAGATTCAGTCTGCGGTACACGCTGTACACGATGAGTACCACTTTCATATTTTAATTTACTGTAAGCACCATAACCATTGATACAGAAAGATACTTCTTTAAATCCGCCAAGTTCTGTAGGATTTGCATCAAGCATTTCAACTTTCCAGCCCTGCATTTCTGCATAACGAGAATACATTCTGAATAAATCACCAGCAAAAAGAGCAGCCTCTTCGCCACCTACACCACCACGGATTTCCATGATAACATTTTTACTATCATTTGGGTCTTTTGGCAATAATAAAATAGGAAACTCGCCTTCTAATACTTCTTTACGTGCAGATAATTCTTTTACTTCATCTTCAAGCATATGTCTCATATCATCATCTATATCTTCATCAAACATAGCTTTATCTTCATCTATTGTTCCACATATTTTTTTGTATTCACGGAATTTATCCACAAGTTCAGTAAGTGCAGCATGTTCTTGATTATATTTTTGCCATTTTGGCATATCTGCAATAATATCTGGGTCACTAATCAAAGATTCCAATTCTAAATACTTATCTTCAACTGCTTGTAACTTATCTAACAATGCCTTTCCACCTCATTAATTTTATTCAACTAAAAGATTAGCGGTAGGCTAATAAAAACCTTCCGCTAATTTTAATTTACACATTTATTTATTTCTATAATAAAATACTATATCAAATACTAGCATTTACTTTCAAATCATTTAAATCTTGTTTATCTATAGTATCATCATTTTTAGTTTCTACTTTTGCTGTTTCTTCTACTTCAATAGCAGCCTTTAGAGATTTTACAGCAACTTCTATCATTGAATCGTCAGGTTCTCTAGTTGTTAAATACTGTAACCATAAGCCTGGCAAAGAAATAGCATGTACTATTTTATTTTTAGAACGACCAGCAAAACGAATTAATTCATAAGATATACCTGCTACTACTGGTAATAATAAAACCCTAGAGATAATACGTTCCCAAAGGCTTGGCCAACCTAAGAAAGAAAACATAAAAATGCTGACAATCATAACAATTAATAAAAATGATGTTCCACAACGTGGATGTAATCGAGAAAATTTCTGTACATTTTCTGGTATCAATTCAACGCCAGCTTCATAAGCATGAATTGTTTTATGTTCAGCGCCATGATATTGAAATACTCTTTGAATATCTTTAGCTCTCGATATACCATATATATATAAGAAGAAAACAATCATGCGGACTAATCCTTCCCATAAATTCATAACCACATGACTATCCGTAGTAATCAAATTAACAGAAGCTGTAGGAATTACTACAAATAATAAAATAGCTGCACACAAAGATATAGCCATAGTAATTGCAATATCTTTATTTGTAAGCTTATCTGCTTCTTCCTCTCCTGCCATCTGTGCTGAATAAGTTAAGGATTTAAGCCCCATAACTAATGACTCACCTAAGGATAATATGCCACGGAAAAATGGCTTTTTAAATATAGGATATTTTTCTGCTAGAGAATTTATTGGTTTTACATCAACTGTAATTACGCCAGAAGGTTCTCTTACTGCTGTTGCCACTTTTTTAGGTCCACGCATCATTACACCTTCAATTACAGCTTGTCCACCTACCATTAATTTTTCTGACACTTAAAATCCACCTACCTTATTTAATTATAAATCTATAATTAGTATTTATTTTTAAATATAAATGAAGCAGAGCATTTCTGCTCTGCTTAGCATTCGTATTTTTATTTTTTGCCATAACGTTTGTTGAATTTTTCAATACGTCCACCAGCTGCCATGTCGCGTTGACGACCAGTGAAGAATGGATGACATTTGGAGCAAACGTCTACACGTAATTCACCTTTAACAGAGCCAGTTTTAAAAGTATTGCCACAACCACAGATAACTGTAGTTTCTTTATAATCAGGATGGATTCCTTGTTTCATTCTGTCGCACCTCACTCTCTGACATTTACTGATTGATTATATCACAGACTTGACATACTTGCAAGCTTTAGTTATACGAACTACATTAGTTTACAATATTTTTTATCAACAATCAATAGTAATTGCAAATATCGTTGTAAATACTTATAATAAAATAAGTTAATTATAAAATCTGATATAATGTTTTTATTTGATAATAGAGAAGGGATAAGTTTTTTATGAAGAAAAATAATAATGATTTACAACATGTATGTAGTTTTTGTAAACGCAATATAACTATACGTTCCCAATATGATATGCCTATTTATGATCCTCAAACAGGTTTTGCTATCTGTAAAAATTGTATCAAAGATATTTATGGATATATTGTTGAACATGATAAACGTGATGAAAAATCTCAAAATCGCAAATTCGTAAATAGTCTTGATGATATCTTAGCTAAAAATAAACCTCATGTCATCAAAGAATTCTTAGATCAATATATCATCAATCAAGACCGCGCTAAAAAAATATTATCCGTTGCTGTATATAATCACTATAAACGCATGAAATATGGTTATACTCATGATAAACGCGATATGAATATCGAAAAATCCAATGTAATTATGCTTGGTCCTTCTGGTTGTGGTAAAACAGCTATGCTTCAGCATTTATCTAAACTCTTAGATATTCCATTTGCTGTAACTGATGCTTCTAGTCTCACAGAAGCAGGTTTTGTTGGTTCTGATGTTGAAGTTGCTGTAAGAAATCTTTACTATGCTGCCGACAAAAATATTGAAAAAGCTGAACATGGTATAATCTATCTTGATGAATTTGACAAAATTGCTCGTAAATCTGGTGCTAATAACTCTATCACAGCAGACCCTGGTCATGAAGGTGTACAACAAGGTCTTTTAAAAATGATGGAAGGTGGCGTTGTTGAATTCACAGCTCAAGGACAACGTAAACATCCAGAAGCACCTACTATTAAAGTAGATACTACTAATATATTATTCATTGTTGGCGGTGCGTTCGTTGGCATTGAAGAAATCATCGCCAAACGCTTAAAAACAGATAACAGTGGTATTGGTTTTGGAGCAAATGTTAAAACTAAAAATGATAAACCAGTATTTAATGATTTAATCCATAAAGTTCGCCCAGAAGATTTGATAAAATTCGGTATCATTCCAGAAATTATCGGTCGTTTACCTGTTATCTGCACACTTGAAGAACTCACTGAAGATGATTTATTAAAAATCTTAACTGAACCAAAAAATGCACCTGTGCGCCAATATCAAGAATTATTAGCTATGGATAAAGTAAAATTAGAATTTGAACATGATGCACTCTTAGCTGTAGCTAAAAAAGCTATCGAACGCAAAACTGGTGCTAGAAGTCTTCGTGGTATCTTAGAAGATGTTATGCTTGATATAATGTATGAAATTCCTCAATCTGATGAACCTAGAAAAGTTATTATCACCAAAGATTGTATTGAAAACCACACTCAACCTAAAATAGAGCCAATATCTACAGACGATGCACAAACAAAATCCGAATAAATTTATATAATAAAACCTCGTTAAAAGCTTTCTGATAACTTTTAACGAGGTTTTTCATTTTTATCTTACTTATTTATTATCTATTATTTTTTTAAAACAGAACCATCATAATATAATGTAGCAAAATAATCTTCAATTGTTTCTGCACGACGAATTAATTCTACAGAACCATCTTCATGTAATAACAATTCTGCACTACGCAATTTACCATTATAGTTGAAGCCCATTGCATGACCATGTGCACCTGTATCAAACATAACAATGCGATCACCAATATCAATCTTAGGTAATTTACGATCAATAGCAAATTTATCATTGTTTTCACATAAAGAACCAGTTACATCATATACATGATCACAAGGTTCATTTTCTTTACCAACAACAACGATATGATGATAAGAACCATAAAGAGCTGGACGCATTAAATTTGCCATACAAGAATCTAAGCCAATATAATTTTTATAAGTGTTTTTCTGATGCAATACAGTAGATACGAGATAACCATAAGGACCTGTTATTGCACGACCTGATTCATAAGCAATAGCAGTAGTAGTAAGACCTGCTGGCACTAAAATTTCATCATATAATTTATGCACGCCTTCTCCTAATGCTTCTAAATCTACAGCATTATCTTCAGGACGATAAGGAATACCAATACCGCCACCTAAATTGATGAATTCAAATTTGATACCTAATTTAGTTGCGATTTCAGCAGCTAAATCAAAAACAATTTTAGCATTTAATAATAAACCTTCAAGTCTAGTTTCATTAGAAATTACCATTGTATGGAGACCAAAACGTTTAACACCTTTATCCATAGCTATTTTATAAGCTTCAAGCATCTGTTCTTTAGTCAAACCATATTTAGCTTCTTCTGGTTTACCAATGATATCATTACCTTCAATTAAGTTACCAGGATTATATCTAAAAGACATAACTTGTGGCATACCAGCATTTTTCTCTAAATATTCAATATGTGTAATATCATCTAAATTGATAATAGCACCTAATTCAATAGCTTTTTGAAACTCATCTGCTGGAGTATCATTAGAAGTGAGCATTATTTTTTCACCATGAATACCTGACGCATCTGCAAGTAATAATTCTGGTAAAGAAGAACAATCTGCACCTGCTCCTTCTTCTTGCATAATCTGTAAAATACGAGGATTTGGTGTTGCTTTTACTGCAAAATATTCTCTAAATTCAGGAGCCCAATCAAAAGCCTTCTTAAAACGGCGAAGATTTGCTCGAATTGCTTTTTCGTCATAAATATGGAAAGGTGTAGGATATTCTTTTATAATTTCTTCTAATCTTTCTTGAGAAATAGGAAATTTTTTAATTGCCATTTATTTGCCTCCTGATTTTATATTTATTACATAATCTTTATATCTGTATTTTAAAATTGTTACATGTTAACAGATAATAAGCTGATTATAACATTTATTGAGAACTTTAGTCAATTTATAATTAGAATAAATCCACTAACTTAAAACATAATGAATAAAAAAATATACATGTATACATGATGGATATATATAAAAAAAATTTACAATTTGTAGTATAATCATAAGAGTTCCCAGTTAACAGTGTTATTAATCAAATAAATTTTGTCTTTTATATTTAGGAGGAATTTACATATGAGTTTTAGTATGGTTGCATCTCATAGTACAGGAAAAGTTTTGAAAGATGTTATTTTTGGTGCAAGTGCTGCTTGCAATGAAGCTATTCAAAAATATGGAGCAGACAAAGTAACTAATGGTACAATTGGTGCTATTATGGACGACGAAGGCAAACTTATTTGCATTCCTACAGTAGAAAAAGTTCTTCGCTCCTTACCTACAAATGAACTTGCTGCTTATGCTCCTATCATTGGTCTTCCTGCATATCTTGAAGCTGTAAAAAATCTTACATTTGCTGATAATAAACCAGACGGATACCTTGAAGCTGTTGCTACTGCTGGTGGTACTGGTGCTATACATAATACCATTTGGAATTATTCTGAAATTGGCGATAGCGTTTTAACTTCTGATTGGTATTGGGGTACTTATAACGTTTTATGTCAAGAAGCTGGCCGTAAATTAGAAACATATGAACTTTTTGATGAAAATATGAACTATAATATCGAAAGTTTCACAGATAAAGTAAATACTCTTTTAGCTGACCAAGACTCCTTACTTATCATCATCAATACTCCTGCACATAATCCAACAGGATATAGCCTATCTGAAGAAGATTGGGATAAAGTTCTTGATGTTTGTAAAGAACATGCTAAAGGTGGCAATAAAAAAATCACTTTACTTGTAGATATCGCTTACATCGACTATGCTGGTGAAAAAAATGAATGTCGCAAATTCATGAGAAAATTCTCCAATCTTCCTGAAAATATCTTCACTATTTTCGCTTTCAGTATGTCTAAAGGCTATACACTTTATGGTCAACGTACTGGTGCTATGGTTGGTCTTTCTTCTAGCAAAGAACTCACTACTGAATTTTTAAATGTCTGCAAATATACAAGCCGTGCTACATGGTCTAATATCAACCGTGGCGCTATGGCTACACTTGCTGCTATCGATCAAGATAAAACTTTACTTGCTCAATTTGAAGCAGAACGCGATGCTATTTATCAGACTATTAAACAACGTGGTGCAATCTTCATGGAAGAAGCAAAAGCTTGCGGTCTTAAAGCATTACCTTATAAAGCAGGTTTCTTCTTATCCATTCCATCTAGCGATCCTGCTGCTGTTTGCGATAAATTACATGACGATTTAATCTTCGCTGTACCATTAAAACGCGGTGTAAGAATTGCAGTTTGCTCTATCTCTGCTGAAAAAATGCATGGTATTGCTCAAAAAACATTAAATGCTTTAAACTTTGTTGAAGGTAAATAATAAAATTTTCACTTCTAATTAAATATAAAAATATAAACAAAAAAGGTAAGTTGCTTTATTAATTATATTAAGTAACTTACCTTTTTTATTGCATATATATTTTTATTTTATTATTAGCTATTTTTTCTGTGAAGGATTAATATGTTCTCTACCATATCTATTCCAACTAATATTATTTTCTTGTCTACCAATCATAGGAACGTCTTGTGTACCACCTATTTGCTCTACATCAAGAAAAAATTCTGTACCGCTTACAATTACATGATATCTTTTTTGTTTCATTATCAATTACTCCTTTATCTCTATCAGCCACCAAACATAGCAAGCATAGTACCTGCAGCCACTGCTGTACCAATTACCCCTGCAACATTTGGACCCATAGCATGCATTAATAAATAGTTACTAGGATTTGCTTTTTGACCTTCAATTTGAGATACACGAGCTGCCATTGGCACAGCGGATACACCTGCTGAGCCAATAAGTGGATTAATTTTGCCACCACTTAATTTACACATTACTTTACCAAATAATACACCAGCTGCTGTACCGCCAGCAAATGCAACTAAACCTAAGAAAATAATTTCTACAGTCTGTAAGCGCAAGAATTTATCAGCAGACATTGTAAGACCTGTACCTAATGCTAAGAAAATAGTAACTATATTACAAAGTGCATTTTGAGATGTATCAGATAATCTATCTGTAACACCAGATTCACGGAATAAATTACCAAGCATCAACATACCAATTAAGGAAGCGATAGGTGGTAATAATAAGCTTATAATGATTGTAGCCATAATAGGGAATACAATACGTTCAAATCTAGTAACTTCTCTTAACTGACCCATTTTAATAGCACGTTCTTCTTTAGTTGTAAATAAACGCATAATAGGTGGTTGAATAAGTGGTACTAAGGACATATATGAATATGCCGCTACTGCTATTGCACCTAATAAATCTGGAGCCAATTTTGTTGCTAAGTAAATAGCTGTAGGACCATCAGCGCCACCAATAATACCAATGGAAGCTGCTTCTTGAACATTAAAGCCAAGTAACATTGCTCCACCTAAAGCCACAAATACACCAAATTGTGCAGCAGCCCCTAACATCAATGTATTAGGATTAGCAATAAGCGGTCCAAAATCGGTCATTGCACCTACACCTAAAAAGATAAGTGGTGGAAAAATTTCCATCTGAATACCTTGACCAATAGCCCACATAACACCTTCATGGAAACCATTGTTTGGAAAATTTGCTAATACACAGCCAAATGCAATTGGTGTTAAAAGCAAAGGTTCATAACCTTTACCAATTGCTAAATATAATAAAATAAGTCCAACTACTATCATAGTAATATTTCCCATGTTCAAGGCTACATATCCACTATCTGTCCAAACAGATTGAATTGCCACTAAAAAAGCATCCATATTATAATGCCTCCCATTCTTTTATATACTTTCTTTATAGCTCTATGATTATATTGCATAATACTATAATTTTCTTATTGATTTTATTTCAAAATCTTTACATCCATAAGCCATTAAAGAAGTAACTATTATTGCTGCTAAAGTTTTATCTGCCATATCATCTTTAGGGACTTGAACCTGCTCAACTGGCTTTGCCTCTTCTTTTTTAGGTTCAGCTTTTCTTATTCTTGTAGGGTCAATAACATGTATTAGCCTAATAAATAAGCCTAGAATGTACAATACTACAAATACTATTGTCATATTAATAACCATAATTAATACAGGATTTGGTGCGTCCATATTTATTCCACCCTTCTGAAATTATATATATTACTAATTCTTTATAAAAATTTTAAATCCTTCTAAGGCGAAAAAATTTTCAAAATTTTTTTTAATTTATTGAAAAACAATTACATTATTTTTGGTTTTCTATTACATCTTGTTATACATAAAAAAAAGAGATACCCTTCGATATCTCTTATATACGCTCACGAATTTTATGCAAAGTTGCTTGCAAATTCTTTGCTAAAAGTGATTCTAAATCTTTTAACTCTGAACAATCATATTCATATGTTACCTCTGGTATACGATGCAAACGTGCTTCACCAAAAAATTCATCTCTAAAAACATTATAATAAATAATAAAATTACTTTCTTTACTAAAATCACAATAATCAATGATAATATATGAACCATTTATTATCTTCACAGGCTCTTTAGGATTGATAAATAATTTAAAACCATCTATTTCTTTTGGTAATTTATCAATATATTCCCAATCCATAATAGCCTTATCTTCAATAATAGAACTTATATGATCTCTATTAAAATGAGAAATATCTCCTAATAGATTATCAAATCGCTCTTTTAGAATTACCTCCAGTTTATCAAGACTTTCAGAAATATACTCTATCGCACAAAATTCTGTAAGACCAATAGTTACTAATAGCTTATATTCTTTTGTTTCTTCATGATAATAAATCGTTGTTTTTCGTTTTAAATCATCATTTTCATAACTATAAATTAAAAACGTGTCAGCCACTTCTTGCATCAATATTTTTAATTTAAAATTGTTTTTCTCAGGTGGTAAAGATTGCAAATAAGTCCAGACCGAAACTTCAGCCTGGACTTTTTCTAATTGTTCTTTTTTCATTAAAAATTATTTACCAGTACGACCACGTTTTGTCATAGGTACGTTATCATGGCAAAGTGGGCATTCTTCTGGTTTATAAGTTGTAACATCAAGATGTAAAAGTGCATGAGCAGGAACATCTTCAAATGTAGCTTTACCACCGCTTCTATCTACAAGAAGACCTACACCTACTGGAATAGCACCTTCAGCTTTTACTACATCAATAACTTCTCTTACAGAACCACCAGTTGTAACGATATCTTCAACGATAGCAACTCTTTCGCCTGGTTTTAAGCTAAAACCACGACGGAAAGTCATTTTACCATCAACACGTTCTGTGAAAATAGCTCTTGTACCAAGTGCTTTACCAACTTCATGAGCAAGTAAAATACCGCCAGTCATAGGGCCTACTACAGTATCAATATTTTTATCAGCAAAATATTCAGCAAGTGCTTTACAAAGCTGTTCTGTGTATTTTGGTTGCTGTAACACATTGAATTTTTCTACATACATTGGGCTATGAAGTCCAGAAGTTAAAAGGAAATGACCTTCCATAATAGCATTAGTTTTTATTAATAATTCTTTTACTTCTTGTTCAGTCATGATTAAGCATTCTCCATTTCTTTTAATATATTTTCAGCAGCTTCTACTGGATTTTGAGCTGCTCTTATTGGTCTGCCTACAACAAGATGAGTAGCACCATCTGCTAAAGCTTTAGCTGGAGTTGCAATTCTGCTTTGGTCATCAATAGAAGCACCAGCAGGACGCACACCTGGTGTTATGATAAGGAAATCTTCGCCACAAGCTTCACGAATGAATTTTGCTTCTTGTGGTGATGCTACCACACCATCAAGTCCAGCTTCTTTAGTGAGTTTTGCTAAGCGAATTACCTGATCTTTTATAGAAACAGTTTGACCAAGACCTTCCCAATCAGCTTCATTGATACTTGTTAAGATTGTTACAGCAATGATTTTTGGTGCTTCAATACCCATTTTTTTAGCTTCAGCACGCACTGTATCTGCTGCTGTTTTCATCATAGTGTATCCACCTGAAGCATGAACATTCATAATGTCTACACCTTGATATAAAAGTGAACATAATCCTTGTGCTACTGTGTTTGGAATATCATGCAATTTTAAATCTAAAAAGATTTTTTTATTGCGTTTTTTCAATTCTTCAATAATAGATGAACCTACTCTATAGAATAATTCCATTCCTACTTTATAGAAAACAACACTATCGCCTAATTTGTCAACTAAAGCGAGCGCATCTTCTTTTGTATGGAAATCAAGAGCAACGATTAATTTATCTTTTACCATAAAAATACCTCGTTATCATTTAATTGAATTTACTACAATTATCCAACAATATAAATTCGACATTGCAATGTGTATTTTTACAAATATACGCCGATAAGAAATCCTATCGGCGTATAAATTTTACGTTAAATTATGCTAGTTCATCGCCACGACCAATATAATCTTGAAGTGCTAAAGAATATACTAAACGACGTTCACGAATGAAGCTCAATACACGCAATACTTCCCAAGCAGTATCTAAAGATGTAAGACATGCAATACCATGTTCTACAGTAGCACGGCGAATTCTGAAACCATCTTTAGCGAATTTCTGACCTGGAGTTTGTGTAGTAATAACCATATTAATACCGCCAGCTTTAATCATTTTAATGATATCGCTGCTACGATCACTGCCTACATTTTGTCCACGTTCATGAACTTTATATACGATAGAAGATTCTACGCCTACTTCTTTTAATGCTTTAGCTGTACCTTCTGTAGCTGCAATTTTGAAACCAAGTTCAGCAAAAGCTCTACCTAATTGTTTCATTTCTTCTTTGTCTTTATTAGCTACAGTGAAGAGAATTGTTCCTTCATGAGGAATATTCATACCTGCACCTGTGATAGCTTTATATAAAGCACGTGCATAATGGTAGTCAATACCCATTACTTCACCTGTGGATTTCATTTCAGGCCCAAGGGAAATATCTACATCTTGCATCTTAGCAAAGGAGAATACAGGAGCTTTTAAAGCTACATATGGTTTTGGTTCTACAAGACCAGATTTTAAACCAAGGTCTGTAAGTTTTTCACCTAATGCTGCACGAGTAGCAAGTTCTACCATATTGATATCTGTAACTTTACTTAAGAATGGTACAGTACGGCTAGAACGAGGATTTACTTCGATTACATATACATTATCATTTACTACAACGTATTGGATATTTAATAAACCTTTAACATTAAGATTTAAACCAAGACGTTTTGTATAGTCAATGATAGTGAAGATTACTTTAGAAGATAAAGTCTGTGGAGGATATACCGCAATACTATCTCCAGAGTGAACACCAGCACGTTCGATATGTTCCATGATACCTGGAATTACTACTGTTTCACCATCAGCAATAGCATCAACTTCTACTTCTGTACCTTGCATATAATGGTCGATGAGTACAGGATGATCTGGTGTAACTTTTACAGCACGGTTCATATAATCGCGTAATTCATCTTCATTATATACGATTTCCATTGCACGACCACCAAGTACGTAAGATGGACGAACCATAGAAGGATATCCGATTTTTTCAGCTGCTTTTACTGCATCTTCAACATTTGTTACGCTAGCACCTTGAGGTCTTGCGATATTAGTCTGTTCTAATACTTCATCAAAACGTTCACGGTCTTCAGCACGGTCGATATCATCAACAGATGTACCGAATACTTTTACGCCAGCAGCTTTTAAAGATGCTGCAAGGTTGATTGCAGTCTGACCACCGAACTGAACAATAACACCTTCTGGCTGTTCTTTATCAATGATATTTAAAACATCTTCTGTTGTAAGTGGTTCAAAATAGAGTCTATCGGAAATATCAAAGTCTGTACTTACTGTTTCTGGGTTATTGTTGATGATGATTGCTTCAATACCCATTTTGCGAAGTGCCCATACAGAATGAACAGAACAATAGTCGAATTCTACACCCTGACCAATGCGGATTGGACCAGAACCTAAAACGATTACTTTACGTTTGTTTGTAGTCTGTACTTCATCTTCTTGAGCATGGAATGTAGAGTAATAATATGGTGTAGCAGCTTCAAATTCAGCAGCACAAGTATCAACCATTTTATAGCAAGGTAAAAGATTAATATCTTTTCTCATGTTGCGAACTTCATTCATTTCTTTGCCTACAATTTCAGCAATAGAACGGTCTGCTAAACCATAGCGTTTTGCACGACGTAAGTTTTCTTCTGTTAAGCCGTCTTTTGCAAGTGCAATTTCTGTATCTGTGATATTTTTAATTCTACGTAAGAACCATTTATCAATTTTTGTAACTGCATTGATTTCATCAATATCACAAATGCCACGACGTAATACTTCAGCGATAACGAATAAACGTTCATCATTGATGCGAGATAAATGATTTTTAAGTTCTTCATCGCTCCAAGTATCAATTTTATCAATGTGTAAGCGATTTACACCGATTTCAAGAGAACGTACTGCTTTTAATAATGCGCCTTCAAAGCAACGGTCGATAGACATAACTTCACCTGTTGCTTTCATCTGTGTACCAAGAGTGCGGTCAGCATATACGAATTTATCGAATGGCCAACGAGGGAATTTAACTACGCAATAGTCTAAGGAAGGTTCAAAGCAAGCTTTTGTTTTCTTAGTTACTGCATTTGTGATTTCATCTAAAGTATAACCGATAGCAATTTTAGCGGAAACTTTAGCAATTGGATAACCAGTAGCTTTAGAAGCGAGCGCACTAGAACGGCTAACACGTGGGTTAACTTCGATTACATAATATTGATTGGATTTTGTATCTAATGCGAACTGTGCATTACATCCACCTTCGATACCGAGTTCACGAATAATACGTAAAGATGCACTACGAAGCATTTGATATTCATGGTCAGTAAGTGTCTGAGATGGAGCAACTACGATACTATCACCTGTATGCACACCAACTGGGTCAAGGTTTTCCATGTTGCAGACTACGATACAGTTATCGTTGGAGTCACGCATAACTTCGTATTCTACTTCTTTCCAACCAGCAACACTACGTTCGATAAGTACTTGACCTATCATACTGTATTTTAAACCGCGAATAACGATTTCAATTAATTCTTCTTCATTTTCTGCAATACCGCCGCCAGTACCACCAAGAGTATATGCTGGACGTACGATGATAGGATAACCAATCTGATTTGCAAAATCTACAGCAGAAGCTACATCATCAACGATTGTACTTTCTGGAATTGGTTCACCTAATTTTTGCATAGTTTCTTTGAAAAGCTCACGGTCTTCAGCGCGTTCAATAGCTTCCAAAGAAGTACCTAATAATTCAACATTATATTTTTCTAAAAGACCTGCTTCAGATAATTTTACAGCAAGGTTAAGACCAGCCTGACCACCTAATGTTGCAAGTAAACCATCTGGACGTTCTTTTGCTAAAATTTCATCTAAAAATTCAACTGTAAGAGGTTCTATATATACACGGTCAGCGATATCTTTATCTGTCATAATTGTAGCAGGGTTACTGTTTACAAGTACAACTTCAAGTCCTTCTTCTTTTAATGCACGGCAAGCCTGTGTACCTGCATAGTCAAATTCAGCAGCCTGACCAATGATAATAGGACCAGAACCGATAACCATTACTTTTTTTAGATTTTGTTTTTTTGGCACTTAATTATTCCCCTTTCTGAAGCATTGCCCAAAATTGGTCAAATAAATATCTATTATCATCTGGACCTGGTGAAGCCTCTGGATGATATTGTACAGAGAAAATAGGTAATTGTGTATGACGAATACCTTCTACTGTACCATCGTTTACAGCTCTATGTGTTACTTCAAGTGGCAATCCTTTTAAAGATTCTTCATCTACAGCATAACCGTGGTTTTGAGATGTAATATGAACTCTACCAGTGAGTAAGTTTTTAACTGGTTGGTTGGAACCACGATGACCGAATTTTAATTTATAAGTGTCTGCACCAAAAGCTAAGGATAATAACTGATGACCAAGACAAATACCAAATGTAGGTTTTTTACCTGCAATTTCACGTACTACTTCAATAATTTCTGGTAAATCTTTTGGATCCCCAGGGCCATTGGATAAGAAGATACCATCTGGATTTAAAGCCATGATTTCATCAGCTTTAGTATCAGCTGGAACGATTGTTAAATCACAACCAATGCCATGAAGAGAATCTAAAATATGTTGTTTTATACCAAAGTCCATAACTACAACATGTGGACCACCTGGATTTTCCATTTTATAAGTTTTTGGTGTAGTAACAATTTTTACTACTTCTTTTGGAATTTCATTTTTCATTAAAGCGTCAATTTCTTCTTGAGTTGCAGTTTCAGGTACAAGAACACCTTTCATAGCACCTAAAGAACGAATATGACGAGTAACAGCACGAGTGTCTACATTATATAAGCAAGGAATATCTTGTGCTTTTAAGAATTCAGCTAATTCTTCTTCTTTTTGCCAGTTGCTACCAATATCACAAAGTTCGCCAATGATAAAACCATTGAAGAAACATTTACGAGATTGATTGAATTTTTTTGCTGCACCATAGTTACCGATTAATGGGTAAGTGAGTGTAACGATTTGACTGCAATAAGATGGGTCAGTTAAAATTTCCTGATAACCTGTCATACCAGTATTGAATACAACTTCACCTAAAACAGGTCTTTCATCAAGCATATCGCCATAAAAAACTGCTCCGTCTTCTAATACTAATTTGCCTTTCAAAAGAGCACCTCCAAATTATTAAGCTATAATTTCACCATTATCCATTACAATATTGCCTTCAACAATGGTCATAACGGCTTTACCTTTTAATGTACGACCTACAAATGGACTATGAGAACCTTTTGTGTAGAATTTTTCTTTTTCTACTGTCCATTCAAGTTCTGGGTCAAAAATAGTTATATCTGCCATAGCATTTTCTTCTAAGATACCACGTTTACCATCAAAGAATAATTTACCTGGCATATAACTCATTTTAGCTACAAGCTCATTTAAAGAAATTAAATCTTTATGATATAAATCTGTTAATAATACGCCAAGTGCAGTTTCAAGACCTGGGAACCCACTTGGAGCGAATTTATATTCACGGTCTTTTTCTTCTTGAGCATGTGGTGAATGGTCTGTTGCAATGATATCAATAGTACCATCTTTTAATCCTTCAAGAGCTGCATTTACATCAGCTTGTCCACGGAGAGGTGGATTTACTTTTGTTGAAGAATCTGTTGGGTCTACCATTTCATCAGTCATAGTTAAATGATGAGGTGTTACTTCTGCTGTAACTCTCACACCACGTTTTTTAGCTTGACGAACCATATCAATTGCATTTTTAGAACTAATATGAGAGATATGCACCCATGCATCAGCATATTCAGCTAACAAAATTTCACGCATTACTGCGATATCTTCTGCTACTGTTGGTCTACCTTTCATACCGAGCATAGCAGAACGATGACCTTCATTCATTACACCTTCTGCCACAAGACTTGTTTCTTCTGCATGAGACATAATTGCTTTATCAAAAGTTCTTAAATAATCAAATGCATTAAGCATTAATTTGCAATTATTATCAAAATGACCATCATCAGAAAAAGCTACAGCACCAGCTTGTGCCATATCGCCGACTTCTGCTAATTCTTTTCCTTCTTGCCCTTTAGTAAGTGCACCAATAACTTCAATATGCACTACGCCTTCATCTTGAGCACGTTGTTTTAATCCATTTACTAAAATTGCATTATCTACTACAGGTTTTGTATTTGGCATTGTTGCCACTGTTGTAAATCCGCCAGCAGCAGCAGCTTTAGAGCCAGAAGCAAAATCTTCTTTAGCTTCTTGACCAGGTTCACGAAGATGAGTGTGCATATCAATAAAGCCTGGAGCTACTACTTTGCCTTTAGCATCTATTACTTTTGCATCACTAGCTTCTAAATTTTCACCAATAGCTACGATTTTACCATTTTCTACAAGGACATCACTGACAGCATCAAAATCTTTGCCAGGATTTATAACTCGTCCACCTTTAATCAGTAATTTCATTGTCTTTTCCTCCTGTTAAAGTTAGAGTTAATAAAGCCATACGAACAGCAACACCATTTTGTACTTGGTCTTGAATTGCAGAATTTAAACCATAAGCAATTTCTGGAGAAATTTCCACACCTTTATTCATTGGACCTGGATGAAGAATTAATACATCTTTTTTAGCTAAAGCTAAACGTTCTTTATTCAAGCCAAAGATACGTGCATATTCACGAAGAGATGGGAATAAACCTGATTTCATACGTTCAAGTTGAATACGTAAAACATTAATTACATCAGCATCTTTAATTGCATCTTCCACACGGTCATGTACAAAAATACCAGGTTCTTCAGCTAAATATCTTGGTAATAATGTTTTTGGACCTGCAAGATGAACTTCTATGCCCATTTTTCTCATACCCCAAATATCGCTACGAGCTACACGGCTATGAAGTATATCCCCAATAATAGCAACTTTTAAACCTTTTAAAGTTCCTTTATGTTGTCTAATTGTGAATAAATTCAACAATCCTTGAGATGGATGTGCATGTGCTCCGTCCCCTGCATTTATGATAACTGGGCTTACAACTTTAGTTGCATATTCAGCTGCACCTTCGGCACTATGACGCATGATGATAGCATCAACGCCCATATCTTCAAGTGTGAGTAATGTATCGCGAAGGCTTTCACCTTTAACAATACTACTTGTACTAGATGTAATATTCACTACATCTGCACTTAGATATTTGCCTGCTAATTCAAACGAAGTACGTGTTCTTGTACTTGGTTCATAAAATAAAGTAACAACTGATTTTCCTCTTAATGTTGGTAATTTTTTAATATCACGATGAATGATATTTTTCATTTCTTTTGCTGTGTCCAACACTAATTCGATTTCTTCCGGAGAAAAATATTCTAATCCAAGAATATTTTTACCACGTAATGAAACGCTGTTTCTACTCAACATAGTCACTCCTTCGCACTTTAAATGAAACCCAAAATCAAAAAAAGCCTTCCTATGCGAAGGCATAAGAAAGCTACTGATAGCGCAATATAAAGATATATAGTGCTCCCTTTCAACCTCGCTGGATTTTTTTAAAGGGCTATATTTTTATTACTCAAATACTATCATAAACTAGTAATCCTGTCAAATAAAAATGCCTGCATATCTTCTTTAATTATTATATCAAAAATTATCTATATTATTCCAAATTATTTTAAAAAATATTATAAATGTTTATTCGAAAATTACCATCGTTATTGTTACTTATAATCCGTTGATTTATATACATAATATTTATACGATTTATTTAAAATCATAAATTCTAAAGGAGTTCTTATGATAAGAAAAAAATTAGGGCAACGTATAAAAGAAAAACGTTTGCAATTAGGCTTAAGCCAAGAAAAATTTGCTCTTTCTATTAATATGGACAGAACATATTTTGCTAGTGTTGAAAAAGGAAAAAGAAATATTTCTATTTTAAATATAGAAAAAATAGCTAAAGGATTAAATATTTCTTTATCTGAATTATTTCAAGAACTTTAATTTACACTAAGGAAGGATATTTTTATGAGACAAAAAATTAAACTTATTATAATAGAAGAATTTTCTAAAGTAATTGATAGTATACAAAAAGATTTTTCTAAAAATTACAAAAACAAAACAAATAATTTTTTACTTTCACAAATGGATAAGCGTATAATGGCTAATATGGTTTTCGTTAGTAGTTTTGAATCTAAAAGTGGTTTTGCTATTGAAGCTTGTGCTAAAAGAATTGCTCGATTAAAATTTGGTAAAGAAAATGTGCCCACTATTGTTAATCCTAGAAATCTAAAACACAATCTAGATCCCCATTCTATCAATGGTCAAATCATTATTACAGATGTCGATACAAATAATGGCAATCTACGTGGTGAAATAGCTTCTTTCCGTGCTAACAATGAAGCATATGGTAAAGGAAAAAATCGCATTGAAAGCCGTGTTACGCAAGCAAAAATTAAAAATGAACTTTATCCTTTATCTATAAAATACAAAACTAATACAATTTATACAAAACCTGTAGATTTAGCTTTTTTTGATGGTCAAAATTGGAATATATCCGAACTTAAAGCTGGTGGCGATTTAGATAGTTCTAACGCACCATCTAATGTAGAAAAGCTACTAACCATTTATGTAGATATGGGTATAACTAATTGTAATGCTTATTTTGTAGCTCTTTACAACAAAAATGGTGAAGGCAATACTTGGACTGGTAGTGTAAAAAAACATCTAAATTATCCATCTATGTTTCTAATTGGTTCTAATTTTTGGAATAAAATTTTGCCAAATGATATAGATTTTTACACCTTTGAACAAATTTATCACGATGCTTTAGTAGAATTAAATCTCAATGAACATATCAATACATTAATAAATAAAATCATAAAGGATTAATATTTTGTTTAAATTAATAAATGATGACTGTTTTAATTTAATGAAAACAATTCCTGATAATTGCATTGACTTAATTTTAACTGATCCACCTTATAATATAGCTCAATATTCAACAGGAAATATTTTTTTGCCTAAACGAAAACCCATCAATAATGATATTGCAAATTGGGATAAAAATTCAATAAATCCACATAATTTAGTATATGATTTTAAACGTATTTTAAAACCAACTGGAAATATTTTTATCTTTACTGGTTATAATAAATTAGGACAGTGGCATGAAGCTTTCGATAAAGAATTTGATACTTTTCAAATTTTTATCTGGCATAAAACTAATCCACCGCCTAAAATATATAAAAATGGATTTCTAAATAGTTGTGAACTCATCGTTTGTCTATGGAATAAAGGTCATACTTGGAATTTTTCTACACAAAAAGAAATGCATAATTTTTTTGAATGCCCTATTTGTTCCTATCCTGAGAGATTAAAATCTCCATATCATCCAACACAAAAACCAATAAAACTTTTAAAACATCTTATATCTATTGCCAGTAATCCTAAAGATTTAATTTTCGATCCATTCATGGGAATTGGTTCAACTGGTATTGCTTCTTTAGAATTAAACAGACGTTTTGCTGGATGCGAAATAAATAAGACATATTTTAAAGCTTGCTTTGATAGATTAAACTCTGTTTATCATTAATCAATAATATTTGTTATTATTAAATGTTCAACATCTCTTGTATTTCTACCACGTACATTATATGTGTAAGTATTATCAAAAGATATTATATTAAAATTATTTTCATACAGATTTCGAATGAAATCTGTATTTTTTATTACTAGTATAAACTTAGCTTTTATTTTTTTTAACTCATTTGCTAATCGTATTTGATCATCTTTTGTAAACTGTCTATTTTCATAATCTGAAAAATCTGTATCATATGGTGGATCTAAAAAGATAAAATCATTTTCAGTTGCCTGTACTTGTTTAAAGAAATCTGCAAAATCTAAGCAATATATTTTAGTGTTTTGAAAAACATGTCTAATTTCTTCATTAAACATATTTTCGATTTTATTTCTTAATATTTTTTTATTATAAGATATTCCTCCATATGGTATATTAAATTCACCATTATTATTATATCTAAACATGGAGCCATAGCAATATTCTCTTATAAAGTAAAAATTAGCTACTTGATATGCTCTAGATAATGATGTATTTCTTTTTAAGTTAATATCGTTATACACCTTTCTAAAATACATATAATAACCACTCATAAAACCAGTTATTAAATTATCCCTCAAATCCTCTTCTAATAATGGTTTCTTTTCATTTAACTTTACAACTCTTAATATTTTATTTGTTTCTGTTTCTATTATCTGTCTAAAAAAATCATTTTTGTCTATAAGCAATGTATTATAAAATTCTAAATCAAAATTTTGCATTAATTTTTTAGAGAAAAATTTTAAATCATATACAATATTTTCTTTTTTATAATTTTCATCTCTAGTTTTTATATATATCTCTAATATATCATTATAAAATTTATTACAAAATGATAATAAATCCATAAAACTTTTATCATAATTAATTAATAATTTATACAACTGATTATCCTGATTTTTAATTAATTCATAATAATTAATTAAAGACTTTGATATATCATTTACTAAAGCTTTCTGTGGTGATAAATGAAAAAATAATGCACCACCACCAAAAAAAGGCTCAATATATCTATCATATTTTGGAATTAAATATTCAAAATTTTTAATTTCTCCAGATTTTCCACCTGGCCACTTTATTATAGGCTTCACAATATCTCCTTCATATTATAATTCTATTTTTTTAGCATCTTATTCTATCATATTATTTTTTATATGTGAAGAAAGCTATATATCATGATTTATTCATAATATATAGCCTTCTTTATTTATATAGCTTATTATAATGTTTTTTATTTTCTAGTACACGTTTTACATATTCTCTTGTCTCAGGAAAAGGTATTTTGGTATAATCTTTAAAATCTATATCCCAATGATATTTTTCCATCCATTCATATACATTTCCTCTACCTGCATTATATGCTGCAAGAGCTAATACTTCATTGCCTTCAAATTCTGTCTGCAATTCAGATAAGTACCATGTACCATATTTTATATTCATATTCACATTATACAATTTATCTACAGAAAAACTATCATCTTCTATTTGCGTAGCAATCCAGTTGCCAGTTTCTGGCATGATTTGCATAAGACCTCTAGCCCCATGGACAGAAGTAGCATCTTGACGAAATTTACTTTCCGCTAAAATAACACTTGCCACTAAATTTCTATCTACTTCATATCTATCTGCATAAAAATTTATTGTATCTTGATAATCATATGGATATAAATATTTTCGTTGAAAATCCTCATTTTGCCAAACAAAATAACTCAAACTAGCTAATACTAAAATCATTAGCAATAATTTTTTCCAAAAACTCATTTTACGTTTTGTCTTAATATTTACTTGATGGTGTATCCTCTCACTCCTGAACCTCCCACAACTAAAGTCGCAGGGTTCTCGGTCAAGTATTCTAACGAATACAGTATCTCCGAGCTATCCCCATAGTTCCTACGGTTCTTGTATATATTATTTATGCTATGTTTAATATTCTTAATCCTTCATTTCTAATATTTATAGCTGCATTTACATCTCTATCATGATATGTTTTACATTTAGGACAGTTCCACTTTCTAACATTTAAGTTTTTTACTTCAGTATTTTTATATCCACAAACATGACATAATTGGCTTGAAGGATAAAATTTATCTATTTTGACAATAACCCTGCCAAACCATTTGGCTTTATATGCTAATTGTCTCATAAACTCTGACCAGCTAACATCAGCTATATTTCTTGCTAATTTATGATTTTTCATCATGTTTTCAACTTGTAAATCTTCAAGACAGATCACATCGTAATTTCTGATAAGTTGACATGTTACTTGATGTAGTAAATTATATCTTTGATTAGCAATTCTATCATGCAACTTTGCTACTTTTACTCTAGCCTTTTCCCAATTTGAACTTCCTTTTGTTTTTCGAGAAAGCTCTCTTTGGAGTTTAGCTAATCTAGTCAGTGATTTTTGCAAATATTTAGGATTGCTATATTTTACTGCATCTGAGGTTATGACAAAATCTTTTATTCCTAAATCTAAGCCAACATATTTATTCGTTTTAATAAATTCAGGTTGAGGCAGGTCTGTACAACATAGTGCAATGTAATATTTTCCACTAGGAGTCTGCGATACTGTCGCACTTAAAATTCTACCTTCTATTTGGCGATATTTATCTCTTGTTTTAATCTTGCCTATTTTAGGTAGTTTTATTTTATTTCCTAAAAATACAATGTTGTTATTTGTCATATTTGTTTTGTACGATTTATACCGATTCTTTTTAGATTTGAATTTAGGAAAGCCTACTTTTTGTCTGTTAAAAAAGTTTTTATAAGCTGTATCTAAATTTTTTAAAGCATTTTGTAAAGAGGATTTATCTGGTTCTTTAAGCCACTTTTTTTCTTTTTTTAATTGAGTAAGCTCTTTTGAACATTCGTTATAACTTATAGTCTTCTTATTTTGCTCATATGCTTTAATTCTTCTATCTAAAAAGTAATTATATATAAAACGTACACAGCCAAAAGTTTTTTGAAGTAAACTTTCTTGTGTTTTATTAGGGTATATCCTAAATTTATAAGCTTTTTCCATAATAAACACTTACTCTTTCTAATGAATAAACATATCTTCTGCCATATATTACTTCCATATTGTCACTCAATATAATCATGACATATCTATAGTAATATAACAAGTGTTTATATATTAACTACCTATTTTTAAATAACATATACAAGAACTCTAGGTTCTGCTTTAGTCGTATTATGAGGTCTCGTTCATATAGAAACGCTACTTTCTATACAGTTCTCTTATGAACTTCCGTTACTTTCATAACGGCACAGACTATATCTTATC
>NZ_KB899588.1:0-29440 GCF_000378365.1 Megamonas rupellensis DSM 19944
TCAACACCATTGTTCAACACTTTTCTACGATATTTAGGACAAAATACTACATGATATTTACAAGAATATACTATATTATTATTTGATTTATATTTCATAAAAGTATTATATAACTATTAAAAATATAATACAATAAAAAACAATGATATCGAATCATTGTTTTTTAGCGAGCCTATATCCCCATAAATAAATTTAGGGGCTTTACGCTCGCATTTGGTAAAAATTTTCATCTCTTTAATCTTATCCGTAATTGTTGGTCTTATCCTTGGCGAAGAAAATTTACCATGGCTCAAAGCTTATCTTGCGCCATTTGGTACAATGTTCATCAATTTAATCAAAATGATTATTGTACCTGTAGTATTAGCATCTTTAGTTTGTGGTGTTGCTAGTCTAGGTGACACAAAAAAACTTGGTCGCATTGGTATCAAAGTTATTTTATTATATTTAGTGACAACTGCTGTTGCTCTTATCATTGCCCTTGGTTTAGCTTCTGTTTTACAACCTGGTTTAGGTATGGATTTAGTAGCTGAAAAAGCTCCTGATATTAAAGAAGCTCCTGGTTTTATGGACGTTTTAGTTGGTATGATACCATCTAATCCTATCATGACTATGGCAAAAGCTGATATGCTTCCTCTCATTGTGTTTGCATTAGCTATTGGTATTGGTATCACTGCTGTAGGCAAAAAAGGTCAGCCACTTCTCACATTCTTTGATTCTTTAGCAGAAGTAAGTTATAAATTAATCTCCATGATTATGAACCTTGCACCTTATGGTGTATTTGCTCTTTTAGTACCAGTAGTTGCTGCTAATGGTCCCAAAGTTTTATTACCACTTTTATCCGTTATCGTTACTGTTTATATCGGTTGTATCATTCATGCACTTGTTGTATACTCTTCCATCGTTTCTACACTCGGTAAAATGAGTCCTTTGAAATTCTTTAAAGGTATGACAGAAACAATGCTCTTAGGTTTCACAACTTGTAGCTCCGCTGCTGCACTTCCTGTAAATATGAAAAACTGTACAGAAAATCTTGGTGCTAATAAATCCATTGCTAGCTTCGTACTTCCTTTAGGCGCAACTATCAATATGGACGGAACAGCTATTTATCAAGGTGTTTGTGCTATCTTTATCGCTAATGTTTATGGTATCGATTTAACAGCAGGTCAAATGCTTATGATCGTCTTAACTGGTACACTTGCTTCTGTAGGTACTGCTGGTGTTCCTGGTGCTGGTGTTATCATGCTTGCACTCGTATTACAGACTGTAGGTCTTCCTATGGAAGGTCTTGCACTCGTTGCTGGTATTGACCGTGTATTAGATATGATCCGTACTTGTCTTAATATTACAGGTGATGCTGCTGTAACTATCGCAGTAAGCCAAACAGAACGAAATAATAATTAAATCTACTAAAAAATAAAGACACTAGAAATAATCTAGTGTCTTTTATTATGCCCTAAAATTCATTTTAATATACTGTAGATATTACTTTTCCTAGACTATCAGCCAAATCTTCTAAGTCTTCAAGATTTTCTTCTGATGCTAAAAATAAAGTGAAAATATCTGGACTTAAATCTATCATACCAATGCAAATATCTTCATCAAACCATTTACTATCAAGATATTTACACCAATTTATGATATTTTCATCATCAATAAAGTCCATTTCTTCATTGTAATAATCGTACTCATCATCTTCATTATAGTCATATTTATCTATTTCATAATCTTCTTCTTCAAACTTACTATCCAAAGCTAGATTATATTCTTTAAAAGTTCGCAAACTCTTCAGGCTCCAACCAAAATCAGTAATACTACAATCTTCTTGTATTTGCATTACATAATTATTTCTGACTAAAATATTCACTGTAACTAGCCATTGCAAATCTTCTACAGAATCATATTTTATACTGATATTACGCTCTTCAAACTCTTCTAAATGCTCTTGTGCATATGCTTCTATATTATCGATACTCTCTT
Organism: Megamonas rupellensis DSM 19944; assembly: GCF_000378365.1. Taxonomy (NCBI): domain Bacteria; kingdom Bacillati; phylum Bacillota; class Negativicutes; order Selenomonadales; family Selenomonadaceae; genus Megamonas; species Megamonas funiformis. Next base: position 1,978 of record NZ_KB899588.1, read on the forward strand.
CTATTTCCGCTAATACATCATCGTCATTACCGCTTATAATTCGCGCTATCTCTAATAAAGTTTTTGCCTTTTCCATTTGTATCCCTCTTTTTTTATTTAATTACTAATTTATTAATTCACTATATAAATAAAAAAATCCTGTTAATTTAAAAAACATTTTAGCTATGATATAATATATATTAACTAATATTTATTTTTAATTAATTTAAATTATAGGAGTGATTTTTATTTTATATATAGGTAACCATTTATCTTCTTCAAAAGGTTTTTTACAAATGGGTAAAGAAGCTTTAAGTTTAAATGCTAATACATTTTCTTTTTTTACTAGAAATCCTCGTGGTAGCAAAGCCAAAGATATAGACGATAATGATGTTCAACAATTTTTAGCACTAGCCAAACAATATAAATTCCATAAATTAGTAGCTCATGCACCTTATACATTAAATCCATGTTCCAATCGCGAAGAAGTACGCGAATTTGCTCGCCAAACAATTGCTGATGATTTACTTCGCATGGAAAAGTTGCCTCATAATTATTATAATTTCCACCCAGGAAATCATTTAGGGCAAGGCATAGATTTTGCCACCAAAGCTATCAGTGATTGCTTAAATGAAGTGATGTGGCCTGAGCAACAGACTACTGTTTTATTAGAAACTATGGCAGGAAAGGGCACTGAAGTTGGCAAAACTTTTGCTGAACTCCAAGCAATTATCGAGCGTATTAATTTACAAGATAAAATAGGTGTATGCCTTGATACTTGTCATATTTGGGACGGCGGTTATGATATTGTAAATAATTTAGATGATGTCCTAGCCGATTTTGATAAAATAATCGGTCTTGATAAATTAAAAGCTATACATTTAAATGACAGTAAAAATGACTTAAACACTCATAAAGACCGCCATGAAAAAATTGGTCAAGGTAAAATAGGTCTTGATGCTATCATAAAAATTATAAACCACCCACAATTGAAACATTTGCCATTTATTTTAGAAACACCAAATGACCATGATGGATATGCTCAAGAAATAGCTTTATTGCGCGCTAATTTCAATTAAATATAAATAAAAAAAGTATCTTTTTCTAGCTGAAATATAAGTCAGAAAAAGATACTTTTTATTTTACTTATTTATCTTGTTTGCCAATGAGCTAATGCTCCTGTAAATTCATTCAATTTAAATGAGTTTGCTACAGCTTTATCAATGAAATTTTGAGCATTTTCAAAAGCTTGATGGATATCTAAACCTTTAGCAAGTCCTGCTGTTATTGCTGCGGAGAAAGTGCAACCAGCACCACTATTATAGATATTTTTCATCTTAGCTTTTTTCTGGATAGTAAATTCTTTACCATCAAATAACACATCTACCATATAATCGCCATCTACGCGACTACCAGATTTTATAATGACATTTTTCGCACCAAGTTTATTGATTTTTACACAAGCTTCCTTAATATCTTCTACAGTTTCCACTTTTTCCATACCTGCAAGATAAGCAGATTCTACTGTATTTGGTGTTATTACATCAGCTTTTTTCACCAATAAAGATTTTATTGCCTCGGCTGCTTCTGGTACCATGATAGCGTCGATACCTTTACAAACCATTACAGGGTCGATTACTACATTTTTAAAATTATATTTATCTATGGATTTTGCTACTAATTCTACAAGAGCAGCTGAACCTAACATACCTGTTTTCATGGCATTAATGCCAATACCTTCACCAACAGTTGCAATCTGACGTTCAATAGTAGGCAAATCTATAGGAAAGATATCATGAGCCCAATCTTTTGGATTTTGTGCCACAATTACAGTTAGTGCCACCATTCCATAAACGCCCATCTCTTCAAAAGTCTTTAAATCGGCTTCCATGCCAGCTCCACCAGAAGTATCAGAACCTGCTATAGTCAATGCTTTATAATTTTCTAATGCCATAATTTATCACCTTTATCTAATAGAATAAAAAATTTATTTAAAATTATAGATATCTATTAGTTAAAAGTCAATTAAAATACGAAAAAAGTCAATATTGTATCGATACAATATTTTATTTGAATTTCAATCCTTTGACTACAATATCCACATCATGCACAAACATACCTGTCATATATTCTACGACTTCTTTTATCTTCTTTTGTATGCCTTGTATCATTGTTGGAATATGACTTCCATAGTTCAAAACTACTTCAAAAGAAACTTTTATCCCTTTATCTTCACCTTTTTCCCAAACATGGTCAACATGTATATGTGAAGCTTTAAAATCATAATCTTTATCCTTAGCAATATGCTTAATAATGGATAAAATTGCAGCATCATCTATGATAAGTCTTCCATAATAACTAAAAATTGGTCGTACTATGGATTTTTCACCTAAACGACGGCGTTTTGTACTTGATTTTTTAAAAAATGATTGTATTGGGTCTATCAAATAACCTGAAAAATGTGGTTTTAACTCAATAGTTGGTACAGGAATGATATGTTTACCTTCACGATTGCGATAAAATTGAGCTTTTGCCATTTCTGCTTTTGTAGCAATATCTGCTATATTGATAATTTTACTAATTGGTGGCAAATTCAAAGCTTTGTCAATGCGATGCACCATATTTTCAGAAGTGCCTAAAATCAAAATTCTATTTGGCTGTTCTTTTTCTATAGCATTTCTCACTTCTTCGGCATGTCCAGGCACTACAAAAACAGCTCGTCTTATCGCCATGATTTTACTTGCTTCTCTTTTAGCAGAATGACCTGCTATGATTTTATTGTCTTTTATCAAAATCCCATCATCTATAATGGCATCAGCTTTATTTTGTCTTGCTACCATTAATGCTCTATGGGATTTTCCTGTTCCACTTGGTCCTACTAACGCAATAACATCCATATCTTATGCTCCTTTTTATCAATATTAAGCTACTTAATTAACATATTTTTAGAATTTTTCGTTTTTTATCAACAATATATTTTAAAAATACAGTTATTATTTCATATTATATATAATTATAATGGTTATTATCCTTAAACGCAAAGTATGTCTAAAGCTCAATAAATAAATTACTAAACCTTAGACATACCCTGTCTTAAAATTCAACTTAACCTAAAAAGTAATTAGCGAATATGAATAATTTAGTCTATGTACTCATACGACCTTATCTTGATTCAATGATCAATTTTATTGCAGTTCTTTCTTCGCCATCGATTTCTATATCAGCAAAAGCTGGTACACAAACTAAATCAATGCCACTAGGTGCCACAAAGCCACGTGCTATAGCTACTGCTTTTACTGCTTGATTTAATGCTCCTGCACCTACTGCTTGTAATTCTGCTGTTCCTTTTTCTCTTAATACTCCTGCTAAAGCTCCTGCTACAGAATTTGGATTGGATTTTGTTGATACTCTTAATACTTCCATAATGTACACCCCTTAACGATTAGGAATTATTATATAAGTTCGCCAAACAAGTTCCAAAATCCTTTTTTTATAACTGTATACTTGTATATTCTTTATTCTTCGTTAAATAGTATTCTTTCAAAGGATTTTACGCTATTATCTTCTGCTAATTCTAAAACAACAGCAGAAAAAATATTTGGACCTTCTGCCATTTCAAAACGCACTGGTCTACATGTGATGAATTTATCTATTGCATTATTTACATTTATACCAAGGCTTGAATTATAAGGTCCTACCATACCCAAATCACTGATATATGCTGTTCCTTTAGGTAAAATTCTATTATCAGCTGTCTGCACATGAGTATGAGTTCCAACGACACAAGTTACTTTACCATCGAGATAAAATCCCATAGCTATTTTTTCTGATGTAGCTTCTGCATGTATATCTACTAATATAATATCGCATTGATTTTTAATTTCTTTTAAAATTTCGTCGACCTTTTGGAATGGACAGTCCATTGGTGGCATAAAGGTTCTACCAGATACATTGATTACACCGATATTTTTAGCTTTAAATGGATAGATACAATAACCTTTGCCTGGTGCTCCTTCTGGATAATTGGCAGGTCTTATCAAAAATGGTTCATCATCTATAAAAGATACAATTTCTTTTTGATCCCAAATATGATTACCAGAAGTTACTATATCTGCTCCAGCTCGATAAATTTCATCTAAAGTTTTGCGACTGATACCTCTGCCACCTGCAATATTTTCGCCGTTAACTACAACTACATCTATATTATGTTCTTTTTTCAATTCTGGAACATATTTTCTAAATGCTTCTCTACCTGGTCTACCACATACATCGCCAACAATTAAAAATTTCAAAATAAATTCTCCTCTTATTTTATTCTTCACAAAATCTATTAATTATTTATTAAACACAATGACTCTACCAGCTTCGCGAATACCTATCATTTTTTCTACTACTGGATTAATTTTCAAACTTGCAAACATCGTATCTATTAAATCTATTTGCGATAACATTGTACTATCTATCATAGGAATTTTATCTGTATCCATGATGAGTAATTCGCCAAATTCTTCATTAATTAAAGTATTAATCAAACGAAGTTCTCCGTGAGAAAAAGTTTTCATATCTCTTTTTATCGTTATAAAAGTAGCCTTTTCTTCTATATTTATTTTTACTTCATCACATTCTACTTGTGTTTTTTCTAAATAATGATAGGACTTTAAACATTCTTCTAGTAAAGTTTGTGTTTTTTCTATTTCTTCATCAGTTAATATCTTTTGGATAATATAATTTATATATATTTTTTCATCTGGTTCTATAGATATTTTGCTAATCTCTGGATAATAAATCAATACTGATGTCAATAAGTTAACACAATCCATATTAGGTTTTTTCTCATTTTTAGTTTTAGTAATTTGCATTATTGTAACCTCACTGCAAAATCAAATAATATTAATCACAAACTCATTTTATATCTATTCAATTTATCCAAAAAGAGATTTAATGCAAAAAAAGTAGTTATCAATATTAATAACTACTTTCTTGCTTCTACTTTATGTCAAAAGAAATTATTATCTTTATTTTGCATAATCAACTACACGAGTTTCTCTAATTACAGTTACTTTTATCTGTCCTGGATATTCAAGTTCAGCTTCAATTTTCTTAGTGATATCATGAGCTAAAGCAACAGTTGAGATATCATCCATTTTTTCTGGTTTAACCATAATGCGAATTTCTCTACCTGCTTGAATAGCAAATGAACGGTCAACACCTTCAAAGGATTCTGCTATTTCTTCAAGACGTTTTAAACGTTTCAAATAAGATTCTAAACTTTCACGTCTAGCACCTGGACGTGCGGCTGATACAGCATCAGCTGCTGCAACGAGTACAGCTTCCACAGTTTTTGCTTCTTCATCACCATGATGAGCAGCTATAGCATTTACAACATCAGCAGATTCACGATATTTTTTCGCTAAATCTGCACCGATAGTAACATGTGGACCTTCAACTTCATGGTCAATAGCTTTACCTATGTCATGTAATAAACCACCGCGTTTAGCAAGATTTACATCAACACCTAATTCAGCAGCCATTACACCTGCTAAATGAGATACTTCTACAGAGTGATTTAATACATTTTGACCATAACTTGTACGATATTTTAATCTACCTAATAATTTTACAATTTCTGGATGTAATCCATGTACACCAGTTTCAAAGCAAGCTTGTTCTCCTGCTTCTTTAATGCGTTGGTCTACTTCTTTACGAGCTTTTTCTACCATCTCTTCAATGCGAGCTGGGTGAATACGCCCATCTGTAATGAGTTTTTCCAAAGCAATACGTGCTATTTCACGACGAACAGGATCAAAACCAGATAAAATTACAGCTTCTGGTGTATCATCAATAATTAAATCAATGCCTGTCATTGTTTCTAAAGCACGAATATTTCTACCTTCACGACCAATGATGCGACCTTTCATCTCATCATTTGGCAATGCTACTACAGAAACAGTAGTTTCTGCTACATGGTCAGCAGCACATCTTTGAATAGCCAAAGAAATGATATTTCTAGCACGTTTTTCTGCTTCTTCTTTTGCTTGCTGTTCATATTCTTTAATCATTACAGCTTTATCATGTTTGATTTCGATTTCAGCATCTGCAAGTAACATACTGCGTGCATCTTCTGTAGTAAGTCCAGAAATACGTTCTAATTCTTCTAACTGTTTTGCATGAAGTGCTTCTATTTTTGCTTGAGATTTATCAATCTCAGCTTCTTTACGATTTAAAACTTCTTCTTTTTTCTCTAAAGAATCAATTTTTCTATCTAAATTTTCTTCTTTTTGTACCAAACGACGTTCTTGACGGGAAAGTTCATTTCTACGGTCTTTTGTATCGCGGTCTAACTCTTGACGCATTCTATGTATTTCTTCTTTTGCTTCAAGAGTTGCTTCTTTTTTCTTAGTTTCAATCTGTTTTTCGGCTTCTGTAACAATTCTTCTTGCTTCAGCTTCAGCAGAGCCAATTTGTGATTCTGCACTGCGTTTTCTCATCCAATAGCCCGCACCTAAGCCTACAACTAGTGCAAGTATTATCGCTAATAATAATTCAACGATAATCTCCACCCCCCTTTACGTTAAATTTTTCTAAATATTCTTTACAAATTCATATAGCTGACGTAACCATATAGAAGTATTGTAAAGGTTTTTAGAAACAGTGTCAAGATTACTTACCTATTAATGACACATTAACATTCCTAAAAGAAAGCCATCACTATATCTTTAGTAATGGCTTTCTTTTCACTTTATCTTATTTGCTTTTTTACTGTATCAAATTAGAGTTTTATCATCAATTCCATAATAATTTCATCCAATTTGGATATTCTTTTTCTAAATGAACTGTGATTGCATTTAATAAATCCATTACTAATTCACCATCTAAATCATCATTTTTATTAGGAATATACATATCTAAATATAAAGCATTATCTGCACCTAAATAATATTTTACTGCTTTATAATTTATATTCATCTCATTTACACAACGAATGAATTCATCTTTATTTTTCATATATTCAATGTCTGGTATTACCTGCACACGTAAAATAACATAAATACTTTCATCCATCACGATTACAGCAGGCAATTTTTGACCAAATACTTTTACATATGTATGAAAAGTAACTCGTGCATTTTCTTCTTCATTATTATTTATACTTTCTTCTACTTTGAAATTTGTAATATTATTTTCTGCTATATAAGCTTTAAATTTTTCTGCTTTTAAATTCATTTTGCACCATTCCTTCATTAAAATATATTTTTATCATTAATATAAAAATAAAAACGCATCTCTGATAAATTATAAAACATATATTATCTTGATTATGTTATATATATATATTATCATTATTTTATAATTTTATATATTCCTTTTTAGTCTTTCGATAAATTTTATGATTATGTTTTTCATAATCTTTGGAGTGATTAAGATGAAAACTGATAATATGGATATTACAATTGATGATATTATCAATACCGTAAAAAGTTACAATCCACAAGCTAATTTTGATTTAATTACTAAAGCTTATAATCTTGCTTATGAGGCGCATGCTGACCAAAAACGTATTTCAGGTGAAATGTATATCACACACCCATTACATGTTGCTATGATTTTAACTGATTTACATATCGACGATGTTACTATTGCTGCTGCCTTATTGCATGACGTTGTGGAAGATACAATCTATACCATTGAACAAATGAAAGAACTCTTTGGCGAAGAAGTAGCTATGCTCATTGACGGCGTAACTAAACTCAGCAAAATGAAATATAAATCCAAAGAGGACCAACAGCTTGAAACATATCGCAAAATGTTTTTAGCTATGGCTAAAGATATTCGTGTAATCATGATAAAATTAGCCGACCGCTTGCATAATATGCGTACCTTAAAATATATGCGTGAAGAAAAACAAAAACGCATTGCTAAAGAAACGCTAGAAGTTTATGCACCACTTGCTAATCGCCTTGGTATTTCCAATATCAAATGGGAACTTGAAGATTTATGTTTGCGTTATCTTGAACCTGAAACTTATTATGATTTAGTCGATAAAGTAAATCAAAAACGTGAAGAACGCCAAGGTTTTATCAATGATGCTGTGGCAAAAATCCAACAAGAATTTGATAAAATTCATTTAAAAGGTGAAATCAAAGGTAGAGCAAAACATTTCTACAGTATCTACCGCAAAATGAAAAAAAGCAATAAAGATATCTCCGATATTTTCGATTTACTCGCTGTGCGTGTATTAGTGCAGACTATCCCTGATTGCTACACTGTACTTGGTATTATTCACGCTATGTGGAAACCGCTACCAGGTAGATTTAAAGATTATATTGCTGTACCAAAAACTAACGGCTATCAATCTTTGCATACTACTGTAATCACAGATAATGGTCTACCACTTGAAATTCAAATTCGTACTTTTGCCATGCATGCTATTTCTGAATATGGTATTGCTGCTCACTGGAAATATAAAGAAGCTGGCAATAAAAGTATAGGAGCCAATAGCGAATACGATAAAAAACTTTCATGGCTTCGCCAAATGATTACACTTCAAGATGAATTTTCCGACCCACGCGAATATTTTGAAGCACTCAAAATTGATATTTTCTCCGATGAAGTATTCGTATATACTCCTCGCGGTGATGTTATCAATTTACCAAAAGGCTCAAACCCTATAGATTTTGCTTATCACATTCATACAGATATTGGCAATCACTGTGTAGGTGCTAAAGTAAATGGCAAAATTGTTCCACTTGAATATACTTTGCAAAACGGTGATATTGTTTCTGTAATTACCAATAAACAAAATAATGGCCCAAGTCCAGATTGGTTAAATATCGTAGCTTCTTCACAGACAAGAACAAAAATCCGCCAATGGTTCAAAAAACAACGCCGTGAAGAAAATATCGCCCGCGGTCTTGAATTATTAGAAAATGAAGCTAAACATTTAGGATACAATTTTAAAGATTTAGCCAAAAATGATAGACTTTTACAAGTAGCTCAAAAATTAAATATCCAAAATACTGATGATATGTTTGCTTCTATCGGTTTTGGTGGTATCACTGTAAATAGTATTATGAGTAAACTCATTGCTTTTTATAAAAAAGACCTACAAGAAATCACCCCTCCGGATATTTCACAAATGCTTGAAAAAATCAAGCCTAAAACACCTAAGAAAAAAGCAAGTCATGGTATTTTAGTCGAAGGTGAAGATGGTTTCCTTGTGCATTTAGCAAAATGTTGTAATCCTATCCCAGGCGACCAAATAATCGGTTATATAACTCGTGGTCGCGGGGTATCTGTTCATCGCGCTGATTGTCCAAATGTATTACGTGAAGGCAATGATATGATGCGCGTCATTGATGTAAATTGGGATATCAGCACAGACCAATCTTATCCTGTAACTATCGAAGTTGGTTGCTACGATAGACAAGGTATCTTAACTGAAATTATCGCTAGAATTTCTGATGCGAAAATAAATATTGAAAATATTTCCTCTCGCAGTATTCCTAGCAATAAAACTGCTGTCATGACTATTACTTTCCATACAAAAAATTTAGCTCGTGCAGAACAATTAATGAATACACTCCGCCGTCTTAAAGATGTTTACAGCGTTCGTCGTAATTTGAGTAGTTCTGCTAAAGAAAAATAAACTAATAAAAATTACAAAGGAGCATTATCATGAAAATAAAAGCCTTAGTAGTTGGCCCAATCATGGAAAATTGCTATATTTTATATGATGAACAAACTTTAGAAGGCATAATCGTCGACCCAGGCGATGAAGCTACAAGTATTTTAAATGTAGTCGATAATTTAAAACTTCATATTAAATATATTGTAAATACACATGGACATGCTGACCATATTGGCGCTAATAAAGAATTAGGTTTAGCTCTAAAAGCAAAATTGGCTATTCATGCTGATGATGCTTGTATGCTCACTGACCCACATCTCAATCTTTCTGAAAATGGCTATATGGGTAGACCTATAATTTCTCAACCTGCCGATATAATCTTACATGAAGGCGATATTATTTCTTTTGGCAATTGCAATCTAAAAGTAATCCATACTCCAGGGCATACACCTGGTGGAATTTGCCTTGTTGGTGAAGGCGTTGTTATGAGTGGCGACTCTTTATTTGCTGGCTCTATTGGTAGAACTGATTTTCCTACTGGCTCTATGACTGATTTAATTTCCAATTTAAAAGCAAAAATCTTGACTTTAGATGAAAATTTAACTGTTTTTCCTGGTCATGGTGGAGCAACTACTATTGCCTATGAAAAACAAATCAATCCTTATTTAGGTTAAACAAAATGACAAATGATTTCACACCTCAAATTTTAAATTTAAATACTATCGATGATGTTCGCCAAGCTATGCAAGATATCCACTGCACTGATGCTGGCATAAAAATAATGCAAGATAAAGCTCTTTTCAAAGTGATAAAACTCTATGATGTAAATAGCAAAGCTGCCAATATTTTAAAACAAACATTTTTAAGTAAAGGTGGCGAAGTTGCTATCTCTCGTCATTGTGCTGATTTAAGCAAAGAAACTAGTGATGTCATCATCATGGCGACTATATATCAATATAAAAGAGCCATACCTGTATTGAAAATGCAACCTTGGAAATTAAAACAAATCGCTGAAATTTTAACTACCATGATAAAAGAGGTTTAAAGATGTTTTATTCTTGTAAATATCAATTTGAAAATATCTCTTTATATCTAGTAGCGACAGAAACTCATTTAATTAATATTCAATTTACGCAACCACAAAAAGCTCTGTTACAAACAACAGAGCTTTTATCTATGGCTACTATTCAATTAGATGAATACTTCCAAGGGAAACGCACTACATTTTCTTTACCATTTAAATTAACAGGTACGCCATTTCAACTTGCAGTATGGAAAGAACTTCAAAATATTCCCTATGGACAAACTACTAGTTATAAAGAAATCGCTCAAAAAATCAATAAGCCTAAAGCATGTCGAGCTGTAGGCATGGCTAATAATAAAAATCCACTGCCTATTATCATTCCCTGTCATCGTGTGATTGGCTCTAATGGAAAATTAATCGGTTATGCAGGTGGATTAAAATTAAAAAATTATCTCTTAGAATTAGAAAAATCACATACTAATTTTTAATATAAAACTACAAATATAAGAAGGTTGATTTTATGAACTACAAAGGCGTTATATTTGACCTTGATGGCACTCTTGTTAATTCTTTAACAGATTTAGCAAATAGTGTAAACACTGTACTTACTGAATATAATTTACCTACTCATGATATCGAAAGTTATAAATATCGCGTAGGTAACGGCATAAAAAAATTAATGGAGCGTTCCCTACCTCAAGATAAACAATATCTTTTAGATGAAGCTTTAGCTAAATTCAAGCAAGTATACGCTAAACATAATTTAGACCATACAGCTCCTTATGAAGATATCTTAACTTTATTAAAAAAATTACAACAACAAAATATAAAACTCGGTATTTGTACAAATAAACATGATGAAGCTGCCAAAAATATCGTAAAATTATTATTTGGTGAAGGTATTTTCAGCGAAATAATCGGCGATAAAGCTGGCTTAAAACGCAAACCAGACCCAGGCAAAGTCTTGATGATTGCCCAAAATTGGCAATTAAAACCTCAAGAAATAGCTTATCTTGGAGACTCTGATGTAGATATGCAGACTGCCAAAAATGCCGATATGTTAGCTGTTGGTGTATTATGGGGCTTTAGACCTGCTGATGAATTAAAACAAAATGGCGCAGATATTTTAATTGATAAACCACTTGATTTATTAACTCAAGTATCATTTGCTAAATAATTTTTATTATAGAAAGGATTTTTTAATTAATGAAAAGTAAAATTCCTGTTCAAGTAGGACAGAAATATGAAATAAAAATCACAGGAATGGGGCAAAGCGGTGAAGGCGTTGGACGCTTTGAAAATTTCACTGTATTTATTCCTTATGCACTTCCTGGAGAAACTGTAGAAGCTAAAATTACACTTGTGAAAAAAAATTATGCTACAGGCGAAATAGTATCTATACTTGAAAAAACTTCAGACAGAATAAAACCAATTTGTAAAGTATATGATGACTGTGGTGCTTGCCAGCTTCAACATTATTCTTATGAAGCTCAACTCAATGCTAAAAAACAAAAAGTAATCGATATGATGGAACATATCGCTATCAAAAAAGATATCATCATTCACCCTACTATGCCATCTGTTCATGAATGGCACTATCGCAATAAAATGCAATTTCCAATCGGCAGAAATAAAAAAGAAGGTATTATCGTTGGTTGTTATGCTCATAGCAGTCATAATATCATCAATACCGAAAACTGCCATATTCAAAAACATACAAATAATGTAATTGCCAATGCTGTACGTGAAATGGCTACAAAATTTAAATTAAGTGTCTATGATGAAAAAACTCACTATGGTCTTTTACGCCATGTTGTAGGTCGTACTAATCGCGATGAAACTGAATGTATGGTCGTACTCGTTACTGCTCAACCAAAAATACCTCGTGTACGTGAAATCGTGAATTTCTTACGCTCTAAAATTCCAAATTTGACAAGTGTCGTACAAAATATCAATACTGGTAGAAATAATATCATCATGGGCAAAGAGTGCAAAATTCTTTGGGGTGCTTCCCATATCACAGACAGATTAGGCAGTCTAAAATTCAAAATATCCGCACTTTCTTTCTTCCAAGTAAATACAGAACAAGCAGAAAAATTATATGAATGTGCTTTAAAATATGCTAATTTAACAGGTAAAGAAACTGTAATTGACGGCTATTGTGGCACAGGTACTATCTCTTTATTTTTAGCTCAAAAAGCAAAAAAAGTTTACGGTATGGAAATCGTACCTGAAGCAATCCGAGACGCTATCGCTAATGCTCGTGATAACAATATAAGAAATGCTGAATTCTTAACAGGCGATGCTGCTAAATTAATGCCTCAACTCTATCGCAAAGGACTTCGTCCAGATGTAATCGTAACTGACCCACCAAGAGCAGGCTGTGCACCAGAAGTTTTAAAAACTTTCGCTGCCATGAGACCAAAACGCATTGTCTACGTATCTTGTAACCCAGCTTCACTTGCTCGCGATATCGGTATCTTAGACGAATTAGGCTATAAAGCTACAGAAATCCAACCTGTAGACATGTTCCCACAAACAGGTCATGTAGAATCTGTATGCTTACTAATAAAAAAATAATCATCTATCTGTTCATTTTTCTTTTAACCAAAAGAAAAATGAACCAAAAAGAAAAAGCCCCGCAATATTGATTTTACTTTGACAAAGATAAAACTATGTCTACAACGCTCTAAACTCGCTTCGCTCAAACAGTAGGACTAAAACCGTAGCCCTAGTTTTATCTTTGTCAATAGCTTTCAGCTACCGTAAAAGTCTGCTAATGCGGGGAAAATTTGCATTTATTATAATTAACTCTATTTTTAACATTTAATTATAAAATTATTATTCACTATATAATAATAATTTGTAACTTTTATTTTCCGCATTATAAAATTTTAGTGGTAACCAAAGGTTATTGAAAATAATTATCGCTGAATACGGTTTTAGTCTGAATGTTTGAGCGAAGCGAGTTTCTAAGCGTTGTATGAAGCGATAATTATTTTCAAAACTAAAATTTTATCTGTGGTGGGTATTCTTTTGTTACTTTTCTTTGCCCACCAAAGAAAAGTAAGTTTAATGTTGACTTTAAGTTTACTCCAATATGTATAATTAAATTAATTATTATATATTGGAGTAATTTTTATGTCTATTTCTCGTCGCAATTTCTTTAAATTAGCCGGTATTACTACAGCTTTATTAGCTATGGGTGGTATTGGTTTTATTAATCAGCCTAAAATTGGTCGCTCACCTAAGGGTGATGAATTGACTAAGATTTTAAAATCTCCGCATTATGTAAATGGAGCATTTCAAAATCTTGAGCCTACATCTGTTTTAGTCAATAAAGATAATTATTATAATGGTATCAAAGAAATTCTATTTCCTACTAAAGGTGTAACTATACCTAAGGAAAATATTCCTACGCAAAAAACAGATTTAAAATCTCTAAATCCTAAAGAAAATTTACTTGTTTGGTTTGGTCATTCTAGTTTTTATCTGCAAATTGATGGTATCAAGATATTAGTTGACCCTGTATTTAGTGATTATGCCTCCCCTTTATTTTTCATCAATAAAGCCTTTGCTGGTACAAATATATATACAGCTAATGATATACCTGATATTGATGTTTTAATCATCTCTCATGACCACTGGGACCATTTAGATTATGCTACTATTATGAGCCTAAAGCATAAAATCAAGCATATTGTTTGCCCTCTAGGTGTTAGTAGTCATTTTTATCATTGGGGACTTAATCCTGATATAATTCATGATGAAGATTGGTATCGTGAAATAAAACTTAGTGATAATTTAAAAATTCACATTTTACCTTCTCGCCATTTTTCAGGAAGATTTTTAGATAATAATAAAACTCTTTGGGCTTCTTTTGCCATCATTACACCTACCAAAAAAATTTTTTATAGTGGTGATGGAGGATATAGTCCTCAATTCCGTGAAATTGGTGATTATTTCCAAGGCTTTGATATGGCTATCATGGAAAATGGTCAATATAATACATCTTGGGCACAAATTCATATGATGCCAGAAGAAGTAGCTCAAGCTACTATGGATTTACAAGCTAAAATGCTTTTACCTGTACATTGTGGAAAATTTGCTCTAAGCCCTCACCACTGGCAAGAACCTTTTGAACGTATTTATACAGCTAGTCAAAATAAATCATATAAACTGCTCACTCCATTATTAGGTGAAACTGTGTTTATTGACCAAAACAATCAAAAATTCAACAAATGGTGGACTACTATTTCCTAATATTTTGAATAATAATCTTTAAACAAAAAATGCACTACTAAATATAAATTTAGCAGTGCATTTTTATTTTTATAAATCAGCCAATTTTTACTGTATGAATAACTTTATAACCTTTAGCTTCTAATTTTGCTTTGATATCATCAATATTAGTAATATCGCCACGAATAACGATTTCGTATTTATTATCTTCTTTTTTACAAGTTATCAAGCTATCAATGCTAACACCTGCTTGTCCAAAGATTTCTGCGATATCTTTAACTACACCAATTTTATCTGTAACTTCTAAAGTAATACGAGTTTTTCCATCAGCTAAGCCCATTACATCTACAAATGTTTTGAAAATATCTGTTTCTGTGATAACGCCTACTACAGCACCCATATTACTTACAACTGGCATACCGCCAATTTTATTTTTATACATAATAAGTGCGGCTTCTTCAATAGTTGCATCTACATTTACAGAAACAACATCTTTTTTCATGATATCTCGAACGCAAATTTTTGCAAGTAAAGAATTTATCTCATATCTTGATAAAGTTGTTGCAGGCGATGGTGCTACACGCATTAAATCACTATCGCTTAAAAATCCTACTAATTTGCCATCATCTACAACAGGTAAGCGACGAAAATTATGTTTTTTCATTAAATGAGCTACTTCATCAACTTTAGTATCAGCTGTTACTGTCATAGGATTTTTCGTCATTCTATTAATAACAAACATTTTTTTCACCTCATATAAATTTATTTTATTATCCTATAAGAAAGGATTCGCTATAAATCTAACGAATCCCTGCATACAATAATTATCTATATAAAATCAGCCACCAAGATATGCTTTTCTTACTTCTTCACTAGCAGCAAGTTCTTTGGCATCACCAGAAAGTGTAATTCGTCCTGTTTCCAAAACATATGCACGATTAGCAATAGAAAGTGCCATATTTGCATTTTGTTCTACTAATAAAACTGTAGTGCCTGCTTTATTGATATCTTGTATTATTGAAAAAATTTCTCTTATCAATAATGGTGCAAGACCCATGGAAGGCTCATCTAAAAGTAGTAAACGAGGTCTACTCATCAAAGCTCGTCCCATAGCAAGCATCTGCTGTTCCCCACCAGATAAAGTTCCTGCTTGTTGATTTACCCTTTCTTCAAGTCTTGGGAAACGTTCAAATACCATTTTCAAATCCTTAGCAATGCCAGCTTTATCCTTACGAATAAATGCACCTAATTCCAAGTTTTCCATAACAGTCATTTCTGCAAAAACACGTCTACCTTCTGGTACTTGAGAAATACCTGCTTTTACGATATTTTGTGCTGGCATTCCAGCAATATTTTTACCTTCAAACTCAATTGTACCAGTCTTTGGTTTTAAAAGTCCTGAAATAGTGCGTAGAGTTGTAGATTTTCCTGCCCCATTAGCTCCAATCAAAGTAACTATTTCACCTTCATTGATTTCTAGGCTAATTCCTTTTAAGGCATGAATTGCACCATAATAAACATTCATATCATTTATTTTTAACATAAATTCTACACCTCCCCACCTAAATAAGCTTTAATAACTTCAGGATTTTTCTGAATTTCTTCTGGAGTTCCACTGGCAATAATACAACCATATTCTAAAACATAAATACGTTCACAAATCCCCATTACTAAACTCATATCATGTTCAATAAGTAAAATAGATAAACCAAATTCTTTACGTATCCAGCGTATCATTTCCATCAATTCTTGTGTTTCTTGTGGATTCATACCTGCTGCTGGTTCATCTAGCAATAATAATTTTGGTTTAGTAGCCAAAGCTCTGGCAATTTCTAAGCGACGTTGTGCCCCATATGGTAAATTTTTTGCCACTTCATAAGCTTTATCTTCTAATTTAAAAATCTTTAATAATTCTAGACTTTTTTTAGTGATTTCATCTTCTTCTTTGAAATATCTACCCAAACGAAGTACAGACTCCACTAAACTATATTTTGCATGAGAATCATATGCTATTTTTACATTATCTAAAACAGTTAATTCCGAGAACAATCTTATATTCTGGAAAGTACGTGCAATTCCTCGAGAAGTTATCTGATAAGGTTTTAATCCAACTAAACTTTTACCAGCAAAATCAATAGTACCTGTAGTTGGTTGATATACACCTGTCAATAAATTAAATGCAGTTGTTTTCCCTGCACCATTTGGCCCAATAAGACCTATGAGTTCGCCTTCATTTATCTCTATATCAAAATTAGATACTGCTTTTAATCCGCCAAATACTTTTGATACACCATCTGTTTTTAATAATTCCATAATTATCCACGACCTCCCTTAAAACGTTGGAAAATCTTAAGGCTTGTAATTTCTGTATAACCAAAAAGACCTTGTGGACGATAAAACATTAATAAAATCAATACTAATGCATATGCAATCATACGGAATTCAGGCCAGCTAGCAAGTGCTGCTGATACGAAAGTTACTACAAATGCACCAGCGATTGAACCTGTAATTGAACCTAATCCGCCAAGTACTACCATGATTAAAAAATTAAATGATGCCATAAAAGTAAATGAAGATGGATTGATAATATAGAAACAATGAGCGAATAATCCACCACCAATACCAGCAAAAATAGCACCAATAGTAAATGCCATTACTTTATATTTTGTAGTATTAACACCCATAGCTTCTGCTGCAATCTCATTTTCACGTACAGCAATACAAGAACGACCATATTTAGAATTAACAAAGTTCTTAATGAAGAACAATGTAAATAACATTATAAAAAATACCCATGGAAAAGTCGTATTATGTGGTATACCTTTAAAACCAGCTGCACCACCTACATACTCTATATTCATGATAACAATACGAATGATTTCTCCTAAGCCTAATGTAGCGATAGCCAAATAATCGCCTTTTAGACGTAATGTTGGCAAACCAATCAAAAATCCCAAAATACCAGCTGCAAAACCGCCAATTAATAAAGCCACAATAAATGGAGAATGAAAATTAACTGTTAAAATTACGCCAACATAGGCGCCTACTGCCATAAAGCCAGCATGACCTAAAGAAAATTGACCTGTATAACCATTTATCAAATTTAAACTTGCTGCCATGATAATATTGACACATACAAGGAAAATATTTAATTCCCAGAATGAGCCAATAATTCTTTCAGCCATTAAAAATTGCAAAACGCCAAATAAAACAATCGCAAGTATTAAAGTTATTATATCTTTTTTTCTAAGAGAATTCACTTTTAACACCTACACTTTCTCATTAGTATTCTTACCAAAAATACCAGATGGTTTGAATAACAATACTAATATTAATATCGCAAAAGCTGCTGCATCACGGAATGTAGAAGATATAAAGCCGGATACTAAAGCTTCTATTACACCTAAAACAATACCACCAGTCATAGCTCCTGGGATACTACCGATACCACCTAATACAGCGGCAACGAAAGCTTTAAGCCCTGGCATAATCCCCATAAGTGGGTCAATAGAGTTATAATATACACCTACTAAAACACCACCAGCGGCAGCTAATGCTGAACCAATACCAAAAGTAAAAGAAATTACTCTATCTGCATTTATACCCATGAGTTGAGCTGTTTCTGTATCAAAGGATACAGCACGCATAGCTTTACCCATTTTAGTTTTCTGTACAATGTAAGTGAGTAATACCATCAAAATTACAGTAATGATAAAAATTAATAATTGCTGTCCATTAATTACAAATGAACCAATATTTAAAGATAAGGAATCAATAACATTTGGAAAAGTTCTTGGTGTTGGTGAAACAAAATACATACTTGTATATTCAAGGAAAAATGAAACCCCAATAGCTGTTATTAATAGTGATATACGTGGAGCTTTACGCAATGGTTTATACGCTATTTTTTCTACTAAAATTCCTAAAAGACCAGTAACAACCATAGAGATGATAAGTGCTGGAATAATTGACATCTTAGTCATTGTTACAGCATAAAAGCCTACATACGCACCAACCATATAAATATCACCATGGGCAAAGTTTATCAACTTGATAATACCGTATACCATGGTATAGCCTAAAGCAATCAATGCATAAATACTACCTAAGGAAATACCATTGATTAATTGCTGTATTAATTGCTCAAAAAAATCCATCTTACTTTCCTCCTTCACAAAGAAAGGCCGCAAAATTGCGGCCCTTTCACCTAGTATAATCAGCCTTCTGCTGTTGTTGGTGTAACTCTTTGTTTAAGAACTTTATTACCATCTTTCATTTCAATAATGAAAGCATTTTTTATCAAGTTGTGATTTTCATCAACAGTAAGTTTACCTGTACCAACTTGTAAATCTTTAGTTTCTGCTAATGCTTTCTGAATTGCTTCTGGATCTGTGCTACCTGCACGTTTTATAGCATCAACGAGCATTTTACCTGCATCATAACCAAGAGCAGCAAATACACCTGGAGCATGACCATATTCTTTTGTGAATGCATCTACAAAAGCTTTAGCATCTGGATCTGTTTCAGTATAGTGAGTGATGAAGTAAGTATTATTAAGTGCATCTGCACCAGCGATATCTACTACTTTTGTATCATCCCAACCATCTGTACCTAAAATTGGTTGTGTAATACCAAGTTCACGTGCTTGTTTTACAATTTTACCAACTTCTTCATAGTAAGCAGGAATATAAATTATATCTGCATTTGCTGTTTTAATATTTGTAAGAGTTGCTTTAAAGTCTTGGTCTTTAGCTACGAAAGCTTCTTCCATTACGACTTTACCGCCTAAAGCTTCAAATTTATTTTTAAATACTTCAGCTAAGCTCTTAGAATAATCTGTACTAGAGTCTAAATAAATAACAGCTGTTTTAGCTTTTAATTCGTTAGCTGCAAAAGCTGCCATTGTATTACTTTGTAATGGGTCAATGAAGCAACCACGGAATACAAATGGTTTAACTTGACCATTTTCTACTGTAATATCAGGGCTTGTTGCATCAGGTGCTATAATTGGCACTTTATTTTCAGTTGCTACCTGAGATTCAGCTTGTACTGCACCAGAAGTTGCAGGGCCTACGATAGCTACAACTTTATCATCAGAAATAAGTTTTGTAGCTGCATTAGCTGCTTCAGCAGGGTCTGATTTATTATCAGCTTCAACTAGAGTAATTTTTTTACCATTAATTCCACCGGCGTCATTAGCTTCTTTGATAGCTAATTTCAAACCTTCTAATGTTGTTGTACCATAGTTGGCAACATTACCAGTCATTTCAAAATTGGCACCGATTTTAATTTCATCACTATTTGCTGCTTCTTCACCGCCACAACCAGCGAAAATACTACCGAACATTGTCATACCAAGAAGTAATCCTGCTATGCGCAAACGTTTTTTAGAAAAATTCATTATGATTCCTCCCAGCATAGGCCTAAAATATAATTATTATAATTCCTTTATGTAGGTCTTAGTCTTGATGTTGTTTATTATACTTTACAAGTTTACAACAGTCAAGTACCTAATTTAAAAATTTTATATTTTTTATCTTTTAATAAGCAATAAATAATATGTACTATCTAGTAAATATATCCTTATTTTTTACACTAAAAATAATTTATTTACAATAAATTCCCTATTTCTTAATTATATATTTAAATCTGTTACCTTTAAATATATATATTTATGTATATTATTACAGGACATTTAATTATAATGCTTAATTATGATGCTTATTTTAATAAACTTCTACCACTCTATCATTACTTATGATAGAATAAAAAGATAGTACTATTTTTTTATAGGAGGATTTAAATTGTCGGAATTACAAACTGAAATTCAAAAACGACGTACTTTTGCGATTATCTCTCACCCAGATGCTGGTAAAACTACTTTAACTGAAAAATTATTGCTCTATGGAGGTGCAATCCATTTAGCAGGTTCTATAAAATCCCGTAAAACTCAACGTCATGCTGTTTCTGACTGGATGGAAATTGAAAAACAGCGTGGTATTTCTGTAACTTCTAGTGTGCTTCAATTCGATTATGCTGGTTGCCGTATCAATATCCTTGATACTCCAGGTCACCAAGACTTCAGTGAAGATACTTATCGTACACTAATGGCTGTAGATAGTGCTGTCATGATTATCGACGTAGCCAAAGGTGTCGAAGCACAGACAAAAAAATTATTCAAAGTTTGTAAACAACGTCATATTCCAATTTTTACATTTGTTAATAAACTTGACCGTTTTGGTAAAGCTCCACTTGAATTAATGGAAGAAATCGAAGATGTTTTAGGTATTCGCTCTTATCCAATGAATTGGCCTATCGGTACAGATGGTCATTATAAAGGTATTTATCACCGCGAAACTGAAAAAGTGGAATTATTCAGTGAAGATACATCTCATGGTCAAGAAGAACGTGAATCTGTAATTTTTGATTTAAAAGATCCAAAAGCTAAAGAAATCATTGGCGACACTGATTATCAAGCTTTATTAGATGATATTGATTTACTTGATGTTGCTGGTGAACAGTGGTCTATGGACAAAGTAAATAAAGGTGAATTGACACCTATGTTCTTTGGTAGTGCCATGACTAACTTCGGTGTACGTGGTTTCTTAGAAGAATATCTTCGTCTTGCACCAGCTCCTCAACCTCGCATGAGCTCCGATGGTCTTATCAGCCCTGATGATGAAAAATTCTCTGGCTTCATCTTCAAAATTCAAGCTAATATGAACCCTGCTCATCATGATAGATTATCCTTTATTCGCATTTGCTCTGGTAAATTCGAACGTGGTATGAGCGTTTATCATATGCAAGGTGGCAAAGCTGTAAAACTTTCTCAGCCACAACAATTCTTAGCTCAAGACCGTCAAATCATTGATACTGCATACCCTGGAGATATTGTTGGTTTATTTGACCCTGGTATCTTCGGTATCGGCGATACACTTTGTATGCCTTCTCACAAATTCAAATTTGCAGATTTTCCTGTATTCCCACCAGAAAGATTTGCTCGTGTTTCTGCTAAAGATACTATGAAACGCAAACAATTCGTAAAAGGTATCATGCAGCTTACACAAGAAGGTGCTGTACAATTATTCCAACAAGCAGGTGCTGGTATGGAATCTTATATTGTTGGTACTGTAGGACAATTGCAGTTTGATGTATTAGAATACCGCTTAAAAAGCGAATATAATACAGAAATAGTCATGAATATGCAACCATTTGAAGTTGCTCGTTGGCTTCGCTTCAAAGATAATCGTCCTGTAACTCCAGAATCTCTCCGTGGTGCTGACCGTGGAATGTTCGTATATGATATGAAAGATCGTCCTGTACTTCTTGTAAACAACGAATGGGCATTAGGCTGGATTCAAGATAATAATCCAGATTTAGAAATGTTCCCTGTACCACCAGAAAAACAAGATGCTGAAGACGATATGAAATAATTTAATAAATAAAAAAACGACTACGCTTAAATGCTTAGTCGTTTTTTTTGTCAAAATATAATTGTTTTATATGTTTTGCAATCTCTTGTAAATTATTTGGCACAAGCTCGATATTATAGCCAATGAATAATGGAGATGTTGCAAATCTAGGCATTATTTTTACATGTATATTGCCTTCAATTAAATAGAAGAATAAATTATAACTGCTACAATTTACGCTGAAATGGTTCATGATATAATCGACGCCTATCTGCACAAATTCAGCTAAGGTATCGATATCATTTAAACCTTTCATAATTACATTGACTTCTGTAAATCCAACACGTGGCTTTGTAGACAAGTTCATAACTACATTATTTTTTTCTGCAATTTTAATGCCCTCAAATTGGCGTTTATCACACATATTTTTAAACTCTAAATTTTTAATGCCCACAATTTGCATATGTGGATGACGCATAGTTCCACCAGATAAAGGGCCATGATTTTTGAAGAAAAGCACTGTTTTATATTTTTTACTATTAATGATATTGAGCCAGTGATTTATACTAAAATGCATGAGTTCTTGCATATGCTCTAAAGTATAATCTGGAATATCTGCATTACATTCACTGCCTTCAATAATTAATAATTGATAAGCTTCTTGTAAAACTTGATATTTATTTTCTAATAATATCATATCATTTTTTATTTCTATGATATTTTTTAAACTTTTCACATCACAAAATGGACAAGCAACTTCTCTATGTACAATATTTTCAGGTTTTGATTTACCAATATTTATATCAAATCCTAGATAATTATACTCCATAAAAATTTTCCTTTCTTTTTTTATTTTACTCAAACTCATTCAATGTTTACTTAATCCTAGCTTTATAGCTATAAAAGTAAAATATACTAGCATAGTTTTACGATAAATGCTATAATTTTCTAGTATAATTACTTTTTTAAGCTGTATTTACTATTATACAGTCTTTTCAATTAAAAGAAAATGATGTTTTAAAGCAGGTGTTTTCCATTAACGAACAAGATAATACTTCAAAAAAATCTCATAAAGCTGAAAGCTTTTTAAAAGGAACTTTTATATTAACAGTCGCTAGCTTAGTAGTTAAAGTTATCGGCTCATTAAACTGGATTTTTGTTTCCCGCGTTTTAGGCGGTGAAGGTATCGGTCTTTATCAAATGGCTTTTCCTATTTATTTTTTAGCCTTGACCGTTTCTTCTGCAGGCGTTCCTGTAGCTATCTCTATTATAACAGCTGAAAGAGTTGCCTTAAATGATATTTTTGGGGCAAAACGCATTTTTCGTATTTCCATGTGCTTTATGTTCTGCACTGGTTTATTTTTTAGTTTGCTGACCTATTTTGGTGCTCAATGGCTCATAGATTGGCAATTTGTGCGTGACCCTCGTGCATATTATTCTATTATTGCACTTGCTCCGGCTGTATTCTTTGTTACTATCTTAGCTAGTTCTCGAGGATATCTCCAAGGTTGGCAACGCATGACACCAACTGCTGTATCACAGATTGTTGAACAGATATTCCGCGTTGTAACCATGATTTTATTTGCTCAACTCCTTTTACCTTATGGACTTGAATATGCTTCAGCTGGTGCTTCTTTAGGTGCTTTAGCTGGTGCTATTACTGGTGTCATGGTTTTAGTTTATTTCCATATAAAATTAGAAAAAGATATTGTCAAAAACTATGGTAATGAATTAAAGCCTGTAAATGATGCTCAAACAGCTTCTGTCTGGAAAATTATTAAACGTATCTTTGTATTGGCACTTCCAGTTTCTGCTGCTAGTATCATGCTTCCAATTGTATCTAACCTTGATTTATTAATCGTACCAGCGCGTTTAGAAGTAGCTGGTTATAGCGTAAATGAAGCTACAGAATTATTCGGTTATTTGACTGGTATGGCTGTACCACTTGTCAATCTTTCCACTATTTTAACAGCTTCTCTTGCTGTAAGTATCGTACCTGCCATCTCTGAAGCTCGTACGTTAAAAGATAAAACACGTTGTTTCAATCAAACAGCAGCTGCTATGCGTATTTCAAACTTTATCTGTTTCCCTGCATTTGTAACAGTTATGATGTTGGCTGTGCCTATCTCAACTTTAATCTACAATGCACCTGGAGCAGGCCCTGCTGTTTGGGTTTCATCCTTTAGTATAGTATTACTTGGACTTCATCAAGTTACTACTGGCGTTCTTCAAGGACTTGGACACCCTACTATTCCAATGATTAATATGGTTATCGCTGCCATTGCTAAAGTTATTTTAAACTGGGTATTAACAGCACAGCCTTCACTTGGCATCATGGGTGCTGCATGGGCTACTGTTGCTGATATCGGTATTGCAGCTTTAATTAATCTATATTTCTTATACAAATATATCAATTATAAAATTGAAATCATGCAATTATTAAAAACTATTGTTTCTGCTGCTATCATGGCTGGTATTATTCATTTTGGCTATGAATTCTTATTATACGAAACAGCAAGCAATGCTTTAGCTACTTTTGCATCTTTATTCGTTGGTATGTTCTTCTATATTATTGTCTTAATTTTAATCGGTGGTATCATGGAATCAGATATCGAACGCATTCCTATGATTGGTGCCCCTAGTATTCGTTTCTTCAAAAAAATTGGTGTTTTAAAAAATTAATGGAGAGATTATAAAATGAAAAAATTTCTATTGGCATATAATCCAGTTTCTGGTGATGCCATGTTTAAGAAAAAATTAGACGATATTATCAATCAATTTCAAAGTCGTGACTGTATCATCATGCCTTACCGCACTAAAAAAGAAAGCTTTGACCCTTTCTTTGCTAATTGCGTACGCAATGTAAATGCCGATGGTATCATTGCAGCTGGTGGCGATGGTACTTTGCATAAAATAATCAATATGACCTTAAAAGAAAATCTTGACGTACCTGTAGGTATTATTCCTAGTGGTACATCTAATGATTTTGCTTCTCATCTTGGTATTGATGCCAAATTTGATGAATATATCAATAGTATCATCACTGGAAAAACTCAATATGTAGATGTTGGCTCTATTGGTGATGAATACTTTATCAATGTAATCAGTGCTGGTATGATGACAGGTGTTGCTCATGAAGTTGATACTCGTCTTAAAAATACTTTTGGTAAATTAGCTTATTATTTCCGTGGACTCGGTGAACTTCCTAGATTTCGCGGTTTAGATTTCACAATTGAAGCTGATGGTGAAATCATCAAAGAAAAAATCTTCTTTGTATTAGTCGTTAATTCACCTGTTGTAGCTAGCTTCAAAAATATATCTATGGACGCCAAAATCAACGATGGTAAATTAGATATGATATTATTAAAACAATGTAATATTCCTGAATTGATGAAAATTGTAGCTGATACAGTGGCAGGAAAAACATCTTTTGATAATAAAAATATCATCTATAAACAAGCATCTTATTTCAAATTCTCTTGCCCAGACCGCGTAGAAAGCGATTTAGATGGTGAACTTGGCCCTGTATTACCACTAGAAATTCATACAGTTTCTAATAAATTAAAAATGTTTGTCTTATAAAATAAACAAAATGCACTTTAAAAGTTAGATTGATATTCTACTTTTAAAGTGCATTTTTTATAAGTATAACAATTTATAATATAAAAAAAATAATTCACAATGTTTATTTTTTACTTAATATCATTCCCACTAAAATGCATATAGTACCTAAAACTTGTCCTAATACTAAAGTTTCTCCTAATAATATATATGCAAATATAAGAGAAAATACTGGCAACAAATACTGATAAATTGCAGTTCTTACACTACCAATTTTACCAACAGCCCATACCCATACAATATTACCTAACCAAAGAGCAAAAACTCCAGAATAAACTACACTTATCCATGCTTCATTAGATAAAGTTTCAAAATTTATAAATTGTAACTCTGGTATTCCTAATAGAAAAAATACAATAGCCGAAATACTCATTAAAAAACTTACAATTTGACAAGGAGAATATTTATTAAGTAAATCCTTAGCATAAATAGTATAATAAGCATTACTAAATTGTCCCAAAACTACTACTAATGTACCAATTAAATGATGATTAGCAAAACTGATCTCTTTATTTGAACTAAAAATAATTGCCATCATTCCTACAAAAGAAATAATTAAACCTAAAATAACATTTTTGGACAAAGGATTTTGTTTAAACAATTTATTTAATAATGCTACTGCTAATGGCATAATAGCTGAAGCTAATGATGCATTACCTGCAGTTGTTTTTGATAATCCAAAAGTTAAACAAACTTGTGTCAAACAAAATCCACCTAAAGCCAATAATATTAAATATTTTAAATCTGTCCATGGCATTTTTCTATATGTATGTGTCTTATATAACCAAAGCCAACATAATAGTGCTGCAATAGTTAAACGTAAAGCATTATAGATAAATGGTCCTATTTCCTCAATTCCTATTTTCATTACTGCATTGTTTGATGACCAAATTAATATAATGCTTAAAATACTAAATTCAAAAAAATATTTTTTACCCAATTTAATTAAACTTCCCATTTTTTAACTTCCCCTTTTTAGCAAACGTTTACTATTTCCCATAAATACAGATATATTAACTTTCATTTTTAAATATTGTGAAAATTTTATTATTTTATCATGAAAATTTATAAAAACTTAATTTTATTGAACTTTATACTTTCCCCCTTTCTTAAAATTTTCTTATCAACAATTTTATTTTTAATATATTTTATTTTTTCTCTATCCAATTCCTTAGTAAACGTTTTCTTTAATTTCATAGTATAATTATACTACTTACTATTAAATTTGTAAATATTTTCAGAATTTATTTTTTATAATAAAAAAGAGAAGAATATATGATATGCACCCAAAATATTGGACATATTAATTAAGCTACTAATTGAGACTTAGTTCTGTATTCTACAGGACTAAGTCCTTTTAGTTTTATCTTTATCCGTTTTGTATTATAATATTTTATATAAGATTTTAACTCTTTTATAAAATCTTCAACGGATTTAAATTTTTTTAAATAGAACAATTCGCTTTTTAGCAAACCAAAGAAATTTTCTATTACGGCATTATCTAAGCAGTTTCCTTTTCGGCTCATGCTTTGGATAATGCCTTTTTCTTTTAATAAT